>CALKAH010000136.1 GCA_937983315.1 uncultured Acholeplasmataceae bacterium
TTTCCTTTGTTTTGTCGTCATAATGCATGGTGCATTCATAGTGAAACTATGGTATAATACAAAAGGTGATAAACATGGAACGTTTGCAGAAAGTTCTTGCACAGTCCAACATCGCTTCCAGACGCAAATCAGAAGAAATCATTTTAGCTGGACGCGTTAAAGTCAATGGACATGTTGTAACAGAACTCGGATTTAAAGTCAATAAGGATGATGTCGTCGAAGTCGATGATAAACCCATCTCACGCGCTGAACACGTGTATTTTTTGATGAATAAACCCACGGGTTATGTGTCAACAACTTCTGATGAAAAAGGAAGACAAACCGTGATTGATCTTTTAGATGACAATCATCGTGCGATGCGTGTCTATCCGGTTGGACGTCTTGATTATGATACAGCTGGTCTCCTCCTTTTAACCAATGATGGTGAGTTCACCAATAAAATGACACACCCCGAACACGAGGTTGAAAAAGAATATTTAGCGCGTGTTGATGGGATCGTCATTCGCAAAAAGATACAGCAGCTCAGAAAAGGTGTCATCATCGATGAGGACTACCTCGCAATCCCCAAAGCTGTACGTTTGATTGAACTCGATAAAGAACATCAATCCACCCTGCTTTCGATCACTTTGATTGAAGGACGTAATAAGCAAGTTAGAAAAATGATTGAAGCACTTGGACATGAAGTGAAGAAACTGACACGTGTCCGTTATAGTTTCCTCACCCTAGAGGGTGTTGAACGTGGTTCATATCGTCCATTGAAGATTCATGAAGTCAAAAAACTGTATGGACTTGCCACACAAAAAAAGTCATAAACACGGTAACAACCACAAAAAATCTATGTTATAATGAAATACGTATGGAGGAAAATCATGTCGGGGTTTAAATTAGCCATTGATGGACCAGCAGGATCAGGAAAAAGCACAATCAGTTCACTCATTGCGAAAAAACTCGGATGGACGCATATCGACACAGGCGCGATGTATCGTGCAGTGACTCTCAAAGCGATCGAACTTGGTGTTGATCTCAATAACGAAGCGTCGTACCGTTTTTTAGAAACCACCAACATTCACTATGATTTCGACAAGATTTTCATTGATGATCGTGATGTGACCGAAGCGATTCGTTCAGAAGGCGTCACCAATCATGTATCACTGGTCTCAAGTTTTCCATATGTCAGAAAAAAACTTGTGGATCTCCAGAAAAAAGCATCTGAACAAGGCAACATTATCATGGATGGTCGAGACATCGGAACGGTTGTTCTCCCCCACGCCAATTTAAAAATATTTTTAACCGCTAACGTTGAAGAACGTGCGAAAAGAAGATACAAGGAACACATGAAAAAAGGGAAGGAAGCCCCTATGGAAAAGGTGATTGAGGATATCGTCATCCGCGATCAAAAGGATTCCACCCGAAAAGAGTCACCGCTTCGCAAAGCGGATGACGCCATCACTATTGATACAACTTGTTTGTCCATTGATGAAGTGGTCAACAAGATCATTGAATTAACCGACCAAAAGGAGAACGACTAACATGGAGTTAAAGTTTGTTAAAAAAGGGTCTATCGTCGAGGGAACCGTCATTAAAGTAGAAACCAATACTATTTATCTCGACATCCAGGCACAAACCGAAGGTAAAATTCACCTGGATAATTTTGACAGACCCGCACCAGAAACATTTGAAGGTCTGATTCAAATTGGACAGAAGATTAGAGCACAAGTGCAAAAGATCACCGATGATCCTGCACAGATTCTTTTATCACGTCTGCCCTTATTAGTAGAAGAAAAATTTGATAAAATTCAAGCACTTGCTACATCCGGTGAAATTGTCAAAGCAAAAGTGAGACAAGTCATGGATAAAGGTTTAGTCTTGTCTTATATGGATAACGAAGTCTTCTTACCCTTTAGCTTACTTGATTTTGAACTTGTTAAAGATAAAGATAACCTCAAAGGTAAAGTCTTAGAGATCCAAATCATTGAAGCAACGATCAAGGGAAGAAACAAGCGTATTGTCGCATCCAGAAAAGCGATTTTTGAACGTGAAAGACAGATTGCATATGAACAACGCCTTCAATCACGTCAAGAAGAACTCGATCAAATCAATA
>CALKAH010000137.1 GCA_937983315.1 uncultured Acholeplasmataceae bacterium
CCAATGGTTTTATTCCTGATCTGCTTTTGGGAATCCATCTTGCTCTCATCATACCTGTTTATTTTCTTAATAGATGGCCATGGTATAAGAAGCATGAATTTCTCGTAAATATCATCCTTCATCTTGTGACATATACCATGCTTTCATACACATTTATTCAATTTGTTATTCAGACCATGCAATAAGACACTAGATAAAAGATAAGAAAAGTGCGTCTCACCCAATAACGCGGTGAACGCACTTTTTCATAAATGCATGTAACTGATCATTTGATGAAACAAATCGGATCCACAAAATGATTTATAAATGTCGATTCATCTAGATGAAGTAATTGTTTGACATAAACAATCTCATCATTAAGGCTGATATCAAATACTCCAGGGTCATCTGTACAAATAACCAATTGAAGTTGGGTTTTCATGAATCGAAACAAGGGATGATGAGATGGAGAAGGAAGTCCAGCAATGCAAAGATTTGAAGTTGGACACACTTCGATAGGTGTCTTTTTATCCTCAAGATAATCGATGACCATACGTTGACGATTTTTTATATCTTCGATGCGATGTTTGTCATAATCTCGATGAATTAGCTGCTGATGATCTAGCCTTTGGAGTTCATTTTTCTCGCGAAGGATTAACGCTCGATCGATATGAACACCATACTTTTTTAATAGGTCCTCATGTTTCAAATCATAGTCGAGTTGTGCTAATCGTTCTTTAACAGTTTCTTTCGTATAGGCGTCGGCATATCGGTGAACCATGATATGTGGATCAAGACCTAATACAACAGCATGACCGATACGTGTCGCACCTAGCTTTACAGAATCATGGATCCATCGTATAGCAGACTCAATGGAGCGATCGTCGAATACTTCACCAGAGTGAATCATCACATCAAGTTGGTTAAGATGATGAAGGTTATATTGGCGAATCTTGTCATAAAAATCTACCAAGTCGACAGGAGATTTTTCAGCACCTGTAAAATCGATACCAACCACAACATCAGCTAAATCTTTGTTTTCATCAAGCAACTGAAATAAGTAATCAATAAATAGAGGGTGAATGCGAATAATATAACGTACTTGAAAATCTTGAGTCGACACACGTTTAAAGTATCGCATAAGAAGAAGATTCCAATACGACCACTCTTCATAGGTTGTAAAGACAAATCCATGTCGGTACTGAACATATGTCAAATGTTCTTTTTTAGCGCGTTCAATGATTTTATCAAAAACGAGGTGTTCCATGTTGTGATCAAAATAATAACCAGTAATACAAATGGGGAAAAATGACAACACATCAAATTCTTGAAACGAGCCATTTGAATGATAACGATAAATCATCCAACGTGCAAGCAAGTCATTATGGCCTGTTTGAACAACTCGATCAAACGCTTCAATGATTGAAGGTCTAAATCCAAAAATCTTTTCATAACGATCCAAAAACCCAAAACGATTCCAGTCAATATCACGATAATAAGGAGTTGCCAATTCAATTAAGTCAGTTAAGCGTAAGGATTGAAGCAGATGGAGATGAAGATCGATATGTGAATGCATAAGGTCTCCTAAACGAGTGTTTTGACATCGAGCAAGCATTTTTGACCAGCAATGAATGCATAAGCTTTTACCGTGGGAACCGATCGGACGAGTTCATATTGATGACCATCATATATCAGGGCAACTTTGCTTTCCATTGCTAATCCCGGAAGTGATTGATGGGTAATCATCCAATCAAAACTTGCTCGTTCTGCTTCTTCATAATGGGGGCATACAATGTAAGGAATAAATCCAAGACCCTCAACAAACATATGTTTCGCATCAGATATGCCTTCAATCATTTGACTATCCGAATGACCATATTTGAACCAACAAATTGCACCTGCTGATAATCCAGCAAGAATTTTATCAGATAAAAATGCATCACGAAGTAGTCTATCCACACCTTTTTGTTGCCAGATCTCCATCATTTTCCGTGTATTTCCTCCACCGACATAAATGATATCTGCATGTTCAATCTCATGTTTAATCTGCTCAAAGGATAACGATTCATTCATCAATAAAAGCGCATGGACAATACAACCAAGCGAACCATAAATCGTTTTTATCGTTTCGATATATCCAGAAGCATCATCGCTTGCAGTAGGTATGAATAGTAGACGAGGATTTGTTTTTTGACTCTTTTTTACAATCAATTTATCAATTAGAAATGTTTCGTGAAGACCTATTTCTCCACCGCTAATCGCTACAATTAATGACATAGGGTAATCCTTTCAGTTATTCTTGATTTTGATACCGAGGAAGGGTAATTATAAACTGAGTGGCATAAGCACCTTCATGATCGATGTATTGAATTTTACCATGATGCTTGTGGATGATTCGTTGCGTAATGGCTAAACCTAACCCAGAACCCTCTTGAGTATGGATGCGTTTTTCACCTCGTTGAAAAGGGACAAACATATGATGTTTCACATCGGGATCAATACCGATACCTGTATCCCCAATCAGAATTGTAAGATGATGATCATCATGGGAGACTTTGACGTCAATGAGGGTGTTTATTGGGTTATAGATGATGGCGTTATGAATGAGATTGGAAATCAAACGCTCAATAGCTTTCTCATCGATATCCATCAGTAGCGATTCAATCGAGGATGAAAATGTTAAGTTGATGCCTTTTTGTTCGGCTTGTTCATAATATTCAGCAACTACTTTTCGTACGGTTTCAATCCCATCTTTTCGTTGAAAATGAAAATTGTAATCATCATTATTCATTTTTGATAACTCAAAGACATCATAAACTAATTTTGATAACCGGTTCGCCTTTTGATGGATAGTTTCAAGATAGGTTTGGACTTTATCAGGATCTTTGATTAGACCTTCAGCGAGTGCTTTTGAAAAACCTGCAATCGTTGTAATCGGTGTTTTTAAATCATGAGAGATGTGGACAAACATATCATTTTTTTCACGTTCAAGGCGCATTTTTTGTTCATCAACGTTTTTCATCTGCTCAATCATGTGATTAAATGAATCGCGTATCACAAGAAATTCATGATCAGCTTGAAATGTCATCGGTTGACTGATTTGTCCATCAATGACACCTTGAAGTCCTTGTGTGATGGCTTCGAGTGGGGTTTTAATGCGTGATGCGGTCCAATGAGAATAAATCATGATGTTAATCAAATAGAGAATGATGAAGATGAGTACGGTGATAATCAACGTGATCATGATGGGTCTACTGACATCAAATATACCAAAAGTGATGTTCAGAGTCATCTCAACAGATTCTGAAGGTAAAACCACAAGTAACACAAGTTGTTCTTGTTCCGAACTTAAAAAAGCTTGTGATTGATAAACATAGGGTAATGACTCTTGAAGTCCTACTAAGTTCATCAGTTCAGTCCAGGAATAGGACCACTCAGGTGTTCGTTTTTCTCCGTTAACAAAAATGACTTCCCCTTCTTGGTTTAAAACTTCAATCCATCCACCAGCATGAGCAATATCGTCAATGGGAATGTCTTCATAATGGGCTTGTGCTAAGGATTCAGCTGAAATTGATGGAGCGTATTCATCATTCATGATGCTTCCAAGAAAAAGGATTGATACTACTAGTGTAGCTATAATGATGAAGACAAGAAGTAATGTAAACACAATATAATGTTTGATAAGGGTATGATATATACGTTTTGGCTTCATGGTTTCACCTGATGTTCAAAACGATATCCTAAGCCACGAATGGTTGTGACATATTCGGGATGACTTGGATCATCTTCAATTTTTTCTCGTATTTTTCTCATATGTACCATGATGGTATTATCATCACCATCGCTCCACTCACTCCAAATCGTTTCGAAAATTTGGGCACGAGTAAAAACTTTTCCCGGATGAGACATTAATAGTTTAAGGATTTTATATTCAGTAGAAGTTAATGAAATGACGCTTCCATGTTTCAAAAAAATACAACTTTCTTGATTGAGTTCAAAAGGACCAATCGATAAAATCGTTTGATCGTTATCTTGTTCTTGTGCATTCATTTTAAATCGTCTTAACTGAGCATGGACACGGGCAACCACTTCAAGAGGATTAAAAGGTTTCGCGATATAATCATCTGCACCTAGGCCAAGACCAAGAATTTTATCTTGATCTTCACTTTTTGCAGAAAGCATAATCACAGGAATTTTCATGTTCTGTCGAATCCGCTTTAAGAGATTAAATCCATCTAATTTGGGCATCATCACATCTAAAATGGCAAGATCAACAGTTTTTGATTCGAGGATTGACCAAGCATGCAAACCATCTTGAGCACTTAGGATGGTCCATCCTTCATGCTCAAGATACAGTTTTAAAAGTTCAATAATATCTGATTCATCATCAGCAATCAAAATGGAATACATGGATTACACCCCTCATTCATGTGTTATCAGCAGTTGATCGAGTGGTTGAGTGTTTGAAAATACATGCGCTTTCCATGAAGTGGATTGATGATCTAGTAGCATACATACGCCCATACCCGATAGATCGGAAGAGCACACGTCTGAACTCCAGTCACCGAATACGATCTC
>CALKAH010000138.1 GCA_937983315.1 uncultured Acholeplasmataceae bacterium
CTTTAATGATGTCATGGAGTCTTGTACGCATCAATTCAATGGTCATCACTCCAACAACAAGGGCCAAACTATTGCGAAGAACATCTTGCCTGATCACTTGGGGATCACCTTGAGCAATCAGTTCTTCTAACAGTAAAGAAAGTCCAACATAGATCAACCAGTACAAGGCAACAAGAACCACCCCACAACATGCAATAAGCAATGCCTGTAGCACGATTTTCATACGTTGATTCATCGGATCACCACGTTTCTATCTTCTATTTTAGTCCAAAATATGCCATAAAAAAAGATGAAGAGCTCTCTTCATCTTATAAATATACTAATTGACAGTTAAAACAAAAGTGACGGTGTCATCAGTCGGTAGGATCACATCACTTAGTGCAATCGATACATTGATTGATCCACCTTGATGCCACATATAAGAATTAAAAGATACGGAGCTGTTACGTAGCATATCAAGGAAGTGAAAGGGTTGGCTTCCTGGCATCGATCCATTGTTATCAACTTCTAACACTTCAACAAAGAAATCAGAATCACCATCATTGTTATACATGAAATAACCGTCCCAGAATCCTGCACCTGGATATAGTCTCGCATCCACATGATAAATAATGAGTCCTGCATCATCTGGAACATAGTCTGCATCTTGATGAGCATCATAAAGACCTTCAGGGGTGTAGAACATGATGATTAAGAACTCATCAAATGCATTGCCATCATCAAAATCAGTTGAACGATATGGAATCACAATGGCACTTCCTAAACCATCTGTATCCATCGAATAGGATTCTAATGAGACTTGATAGCTGCCTTGGATTGCAACCATCGGTTGTAACCATCCAAGGAGTAGTTTGGATGCAGGTCCATGATCGCCAGCATTATAGTCCATCATATCAAATCCTCCAAGAGGACCGTAATCATAGGTGAATGAATAATAGTCGATCAATCCCATCAAATGACCAAGCTCATGGATATAGGTTTCTGCATTTGCTGCGGGGTTACTTCCTGGTAGATTATCCTCTAAGAAGTAATAACTTGCCCACATGTAATACTCAAAGGCTTTTCCATCAAGTGTCGTGCCTGTCGCTTCACCAAACTGTGCCGCATAGACCCATGCCCACCAGGGATTGACGTCATAATTATAATTTTCTGAATAAATGAAAATCACTGAATCGATATGACCATCGTTATTTGAATCATAATTCGCAAAATTGATGGTGGGATCAAGTGCTAATAACGCTTCTTTGATCGCGTATTGATCACCTTCATCATCATAATTCTCGTAATAAGTTTTAGTATTTACTGTCGTATATTTTTGTGCAATCACGAAATTCATATCGAGTAAACCATAACTACTCTTTTGATAGAATGAAGATACACTTTCCCATCCTGTTGATGCCGTTGTTCCATTGAAGACAAGATTTAATTTTGTCTGATAATCGCTTGGGAAAGGCGTTCCACTGATCTCAACCGGTATGACAAGGACATCAAAGGTTCCTTCTGAAGGAAGACCTGATTGTTGGTATGTGAATAGTTCATAAGCGTTAATGGATTGTCGTGGTGATAAAGGATTTAAAGAGATTTGTTCAATCGTCGGATCATAAGACCAGAAATTAACGGAAGCCGTTGTTCCATTTGCATTGAGATAGACTGCATATCCTAAATCTTCTGTCACCTCTAAGGTATAGAGTTCTTGTCCAAGTTGAAGTGACCAATCACGATCATATACATAGCCTAAATTCTCAAGTTCATCAAGATATGCTTCAATCCGTGCGACATAATCAGCATGAGCAAATCCACCTTCAATTTGATAGATTGAAATCGGGAGTTGATTGATTTGAATCGAGGATAATCCTTCCAGTTCTGGTAAAACATCAGAAAGTGTTGAGTTATTCATATACATCTTTAAATCAATCATCATATCTGCCCAAGATGAATAAATCACGACTTCATCTGAGATCGTACCATAGATACCAATGCCATAGACAATATCACCAGGATAGGATTGATCATCGGCATACACATAGATGAAATAATTGCCAACAATCCATGATTCCTCTGCATCATCCCATGTGAGCATCGCATCTAAACTTTCAATGTATGCATCGGCATCTGCTTCAGACCAATCAAAGAAATCAAGATAGACTTCCCGGAAAGTGGGTTCACTGTAGTCCAAAATGATGGCATCATCTGAGGTGATCGTAGGTATCAAATGATAAATATCAAATCCAAATAAAT
>CALKAH010000139.1 GCA_937983315.1 uncultured Acholeplasmataceae bacterium
AACTATGGCGATGAAGTTGCAGTCACTATCACGCGTGTTTCACAATCCCATATGATTTTTGGTGAAGTAGCTGATGATGGATATTATCTTTTAAGTGAAAATAATGTTCTCAATAATGATGCCGAAGTGAAAACACTACACGATTTATCGACACAAGATCTTCAAGATGCATCTCTTTATGGACAATTCGTAGAGCTTAGAGGATTCTTGGAATCAGAAATGAGTTTCTATGAACACGGTAACTTTGTTCTTGAAAATGAAACGTTCTCTATTCCGATTCAAACCATCAGTTATCAAGCTTATGAAACATTGTTTGAATATATGGATCTTGAGGTTAATCTACGGGGTTATCTCGCACTCAATGAAATGGGTGAACTGATCTTCTTATTTGCTGGACAACGACTTGAAGTCCAAATCCCAGAGTATACCGATACCGAACGTGTTGAAATGATCTTAACCCTGTTCTCACGTGAATATGCTGATCATTCGTTTGTATCCTATGAAAACTTGATGTTGTTACCTTATCATCCTGTTTTAGGTGGACATATCGAATGGACATTCTTACAAGGTGAAGAGTATTACAACCAAGATTATCAGTGGTTTAATTTTGTTACAGAACCCAAGACAATCCAGTTAGAAATGACGATTACCCATCACGAAGCAACACGCACCTATGTATATCAAACAACGTTGAATGCTCCAGACATTTTAACCATCGCAGAATTTAAGTCACTCGGTGCTTATGAATATGGATATGTTGAAGGTATCGTTGTTTATCGTAATCCAAGCCGATTATATTTACAAGACGAAACGGGTTTACTTCTTGTAGAAAATTATAATATCGATGCTTATGCGGGTGACCATGTTGTTTTATATGGTCAGTGCTATCAAGATTATAATCATCCTGCAAATATATCACTTTACTTGTATAAAGAATACGGCGAAGTTGGTATTCCTATTGTCGCTGGTATCATCAGTCGTGATCAAACATATTCCATTGCAAAACATGAAATGACCATCGATGCAATCACCATGATGGATCCTGATGAAATCTCATCCTATAATCAAATGATTACAACCAGTGGTTATCTAACATGGGATGGTTGGTATTTCAATCTACAAATTCCTGGACACGACATCGAATTTGAAGCCATCGATGAATACACGATGTATAAACTTTCCATGTGGGAAGATCAATTTGTCACGATTGACCTCATGGTTGAATATTATAATTACAGTGGAACGTGGGAGTTCTATTATCTCGGCATTCAAGGCGACGTTTCATCGAAATCATATGCATTAACTGAACAACAAGAGATGGTTAAAAACTGGATTGATGATCTATGGTCGACGCCTCTTCAATCATCCACATCGCGTGCATTACCCTCTACATATATGCCCCTTGTAGCAAGCATGACGTATAGTGTACCGTCTGAGTATCAAGATGATTTTGATGTGAACTTTGGATATGCCTATCCAACAGCAGTAGCACTAAGTATTCCTTTATCGGTAACAATCTCGATTGGTGAAGATGACTTAACGTATGTCATCAATCTTGATATATTGCCCACTGTTTCAGAAGAGGGTGTATTAACGATAGCTGAAAGTAAGTCACATATTGGTGAAATTGTAACCGTTGAAGCCACCATTTTAACAACTTTCCCATACGATGATTATTCGAGTGGTATGCTTCTTGCTGATGAAACCGGATATCTCATCGTGAAATTCTTGACCTACCAATATTTCTATGGTGGTGGAGAAATCGGATATCTTGCAACTGCAACCGGAACGATGACCTATCAAGAAGGTCGCTACGTCTTTGAAGTCTTTAAGTGGGATTATGAATATGGTACAACACCAGTCGTTGTGAAGCATGATGTCCCCGTTGAAACACTCGCGACAGAAGATCACAGCATGGATCAACATCTCGGTGAATATGTCGAAGTGATGGGAACAATAGAACGTGTTTATTATGGACGCTATGATCTTGTATCAGGAGAAAGCAGAATCCGTCTTCAAACAGTCTATTATGGTCAACAAGAACTTGAAAAATATGTAGGATTTGATGTGAAGATTCGTGGTTTCATCCTTGGTCAATCAACCTATGATGAACAACAGGTTGCACTTGTACTCGGTTACACGAACTATGGTCATGGAATGATTGTTGAACTGAACGAAACCGATGATCAAGTGATTGCTGAAAAGATCTTAGCTTACGTCTTGTATAACCGTTGGGATGAACCATACTATCCGAATGAACGCATTCCATTAACACTTTATCATCCATTATTCGGTGATGTAACGATTGATTATACACCGCTTAACCATCAAGAATTACTCGAAGATTATGAGTATGAATATCTGATTTTACATACACCAACCGATGTCACCATTGATATTGAAGTTCAAGTATCCTATGGTACAGGACTTGCTGAAGGCATCTTTACCGTTGAAGTGATGGGATATACAGCGAATACCTTAGATGACTTATTTGATGTCAATGTGCCATTCGATGACATCTATCTTGAAGCGATTGTTATGATCTCTTCGTTTGATTATGCATACTTCTGGATTGATGGAGAAGTCTATTATTACGCAGGCAATCTGGGTATATATTCTGATCCTGGTCAACAGGTCTTACTCATCGGTAAAAAAGCAATCATTGATGGTACGATTAACTATACGTATAATGTTGAAGCGGTTGATAAACCAGGATATGAAGAAATGAGTGACATCGTTTCACGGCCATTTGAACTTGATGATCTCTATGCAATTGATCTTGCAGTTGATGATATCAGACGTGATGTGATTAACATTTATGGCCGATTAGGATATGATCCATATCTCAATTATTTCTATGTTGAAGATCAGGGATTAAGAGTCTATATTCGTCATCAATTAAGAGAATATGAACCAACAAGTTATTTCATCCAACGTGATGGTGGTGGATCTAAAGACCAACTTTTGATGTATCTTGATGATTACGTCTATATTAATGTTTTATATCCACATGAATGGGTTCTTGCTGATTATTTACTCGTTGATTTCTTAGGTGGATACGACGATGTTTGGACTCCAGAACATAACGATTTAGAAAAGGTCACCATTACAGCAGAAAAGATCATGGCACGATATGATGATATGATCGTTCGTTCAGGTGAACATATCGAATTAATGACCTATGATATGATCCAAGAAACAGAGATTTCATACAGCTTAGTTGATGAAGATATTCATGGACTTCATGTGAGTTCGTGGGAAGCGTATGCAGAAATTGTATCATCGTTGACTGAAATCCAAATTCA
>CALKAH010000140.1 GCA_937983315.1 uncultured Acholeplasmataceae bacterium
TGACCCGCAAGTTTGAGTGCTTCACTGATGGTGATCGGTTCGAAAACATGATAAACCCCGGGAAATTCAACCGCACCTGTAATCTCAATCTTAATGATAGGAACCACCTGTTTTCCTGTTTCAATCCATGTCGACTCTTCTCTCTTTGGGAATAATAGGTATATTGCTAAAGCCATACACAAAACAACGATCATCATCTTTTGTTTCATCTGATCCCTCCTTACCCTATCGTAGAGAAGATCACCTGTTTTTACTTGTAAAAAAAAGAACGTTTCCGCTCTTTATCGTTTGGTTGCAATCACTAAATGTTTTCTTGGATCGATGGAAGGTCTAACGACCACATCAAATCCGATTGAATCAAGTATATTTAAATAATCTTGCAAGGGATAAACATATTGTGTAATACGATCAATCTCTTGATCATGGGTGACCTGATGAATAAGTTTTCTACCTGATACATGCATCTGCCATTCATAAGCGACAGGTTCACTCTCATCTTCTACGTAACCATCATAATCTTCTAATACAGATTCTTGGTAACAATCAAAAATGAATTTACCTTGAGGATAAAGTGCACGATGGATATTTTTGAATACGTTTTTAACGCCCTTAAAGTAGTTCACAACATCAAACATCGCAAGAATCACATCAGCCTGCCCAAGCATCGGTTTTCTTAAATCATGTTCATAGAGTTCCGTCATCAGATGCTCACTTCGCATCTTTTCTTCTGCTAAAGACAACATCTTCGATGACACATCAAGACCGATGGCACGGTAACCCTGTTTCATTAATTCAATCAGCATATAACCTGAACCACATCCAGCATCAATGATGAGATCATCATGCTTTAAATAAGGTTTGATATCATTTAAGAGTGCTTCATAATCGACATCACTCATCAGTAGATCATAAAGAGGTTCAAACATATTATTTAATACGTTTGTAGCCTAAAAGACGTTGATCAAAACCATAGAACTTTCGATCGTTTTCTTGAAAGAGGTGCACAATGACATCATGACAATCGACGAGAGTCCATGATCCACCTTTTCCTTCAATGTTTTTGATGTCTTCAGCAACAAGTGCCTTTTTTAAATGATTAATCGCTGCATTTCCTTGACGTTCATTGACCGTTGCGATCACGAAGAAATCATAGAAAGGCGATGTTTTTTCAAAATCATAAACAGCTAAATCTTTGACTTTTAAATCTTCTAAAGTATCGATAATTTTATTTAATTTCTCCACGGGTTACCTCCAGGTAATATTGATAACTTTCTAGCTGCTCCTCAGAAGGAGTCAGTCCTTTTGATTGAATGTGATGAATGGACTGTTCCATACAATAACATACAGCACGATCCAAATTATGGGTTGCAAGTTCATAAACTTCATCACTATCTGCAAAACCGCGATTAGGTTCACATGAATCAGCAACAAATATAATTTTTTCTAACGTTGACATCCCTTTTCGTCCCCATACGTGATAGCGTATCGCGTTCAAGATGTCTTGATCATGAATCTTAAACTCATGTTCTAAGAGATTAGAAGCTGCAATCGCATGATAGATAACGGGATAATCAGCATACGCTTTGATCCACCGAAGATCCATCATGTTGAGTTGTTCTTCGAGTGTATCATATTTGGCGATATCATGAAACAGTCCTGCGATCATCGCTTTTTCGGGTGATTCATGATAAATGATCGCAAGTTTTTTTGCTGTTTCAGCAACCCCAATGACATGCTTGAGCCGATGAGGATGATTGCCTAATTTCTCATAAACGCGTTTTTCGATCAAGTCAATCATTGAAAAGTGCCTCCGAAAGTGACAGATGAAGACCTTTGGGGTAGGTCACTTTGATTAAACCAGGTCCCTTGATATGCATAAATCCCATATCAGCAAACGTGATTTGATGAAGTCCTTCACTGATTTTAAATGCTTTATCTTCATAACGATCAACAAAGATTTTAAAATGCTTTTCTTTCTCCAAAAGTAAAGGTTTAATGCGCGCCTCTTGTGTCTTATGGATATTGACCTTTGAATCAAGATATAAGATTGGATTGATAGCATCACCATGAAAGGAAAGTCCAAAGAGACCTTCAAGCATCAGTGCTTGTCCATCTTTAAGTTGATAAATTCGTGGTTTGATTTCTTGATCAGGAATCAAATCTTTATAAATGCCGTAAGGAAGGACATGATGCAGATATCCTTCTTGATAAAGACCAGGCATATCATAAATCTCCATGTTTTCAAACGGACGATGAAGTGCTTCTTGAGTCAAACCTGCTTTTTTCATCGCGAGTGCTTTATCATCTTTGGTTAATGCCTTAAAAAGTGTTGTTTTTCCGCTATTTTGTACACCTAAAAGGTAGACATAGGGTTCTTTTAAGATGCGTAAATATTCTTTTAAATGTTCGATGTCATAGGGATTTTTAGCTGACATTAAGATAAGGTCTTCATACGGAATGTGCATATTTTTCGCATGATTCTTGATGCGTGATAAAAGATGCGTCAAATCGGTTCCTTTAGGCAAAAGATCAATCTGATTAATGATATAGACGTATTTCGCATCGGGTTGATAGCGGTACACGGGGTAACTAAATAAAAGGTCCAGATGAAGAACGGATGAAACCATTAAAATAACGGCATGTTCAGGGAGTGATGGTAAATCTTCGGGATGAAAGTGTTTAATCGATTCCCCATAGTGAAGCAAGCGATAGCATGCTTGACAATAGGTATGGTTGAGGTCGATGACATAGCCTGCACGTTCACGGTCTGTCGTCTGAAGGATTGCTCCGCAACCCTCACATCTCGTGGTCGTCGACATATGGTTTTAACCTTTCAAGATAAACTTGGGGTTGATTCTTTTCAATCTTTTTTAACATACCCACTTCAAGTTTTCGATTGATTTTGGTCATCCAGCGATCCGATTTACGTTTGACTGATCGGACGAGAATCGTATTCATCCCTAAACGATTTCCTCCGAGTATATCGGTCATCAATTGATCACCAATCATCGCAATTTCGTGTGCTTCAACATTGATTTTTTTGATGGCTTTCTTAAATCCACGTTTCAGTGGTTTTGTTGCATGCCAAACAAATAAAACGTCGGCATGTTTTAAAGCAAGTGAAACGCGTTGATAGTTCGTGTTTGATAAAACAACAACATGAAAATCATTTTTTAATGTTTGAATCAGTGCGAGATGCTTTTCATCAAGTTCTGTTTCATCATACGCAATAATGGTGTTATCTAAGTCAAAAAACAAGGCGCGTATTCCTTGTTTTTTAAGTTCCTTGTAATCAATATCAAAAATGGATGCAGCGTAAGCGTGCGGAATACATTTTTGGTAAAGCGCCATTATTTGATTTCCACAATTTCAAGCTCGAAAACGCGACCTGTTTCGGTTTTGACTTCCACAACTTCGTTTTCTGCTTTGTTCAAAATGGCACGTCCAATCGGTGATTCAATCGAGATCTTCTTCGCACGTGGATCTGCTTCAATAGAACCCACGAGTGTGAATTCTTTTTCTTCGCCAGATTCGACAAAGCGAACAATGACAATTTTACCGATATTGACGATATCACGATCATCAGTCTTGATGATCTTAACATTCTTGAGGATGTTTTCAATTTCCGCAATCCGTGCTTCGATTCTCGCTTGTTCATTTCTTGCAGCATCGTAATCCGCATTTTCGGAGAGGTCACCTTGAGCGCGAGCTTCTTTGAGTGCTTCTTTGTTTTCTTCGCGTTTGACATCTTTTAAATACGTGAGTTCTTGTTTGAGATTATCGACACCTTCTTGGGTTAGTTGAAACAATTGTTTAACAGCCATGATGGTCCTCCTTAAATTTCTTTCTTATTATACACTATTTTTTAGTGTATTGCTATTTTTTTTAGGTCTTTTTGGTAAACGTGATGATTTGGCATGAGTTGATCCAAAACATGATAAAAAGCTTTCGAATGATTGAACTCAATGACATGCGCATATTCATGATATAAAACATACTCAAGATAGATAGGATCAAGTGTTGACAAAAAGATATTAAGTGTGATTTCACGCTTCCGAATATGGTAACTTCCAAATTTGGATTTCAGATTTTTAAGTTTGATCGGAAGTGGTGAAAGTCCCAAATGCATCAGTTTGGGATCTATTTTTTGATGCAAGAGAGGGAGTATCTTTTCCATTTCAGCAAAATAAATTCTTTTTTTATTGAGCACCATATCTTCTTGTCGAGATGATAGGTAGATCACATCTTCTGAGATCGTATATTTAAATGCTCCATGAGTCAAAATCAATGTATACGTCTTACCCCATAACGTAATCTCATCATCAGATTCTTCATGCTTTACTTCATGTGTTTTTTCATAAAACATATCGAAACGATCAAGGATAAAGCGTTCGATACGATCACGTTGTGCTAATGGATGGGTTGTCACAACAACCATGTGTTGTTTAACTCGAAAATAGGTCTTTTTGTTGTCTTTAGGAATGATGGTATACGTGATGGTTTTTCCGTTTTTTGTCAGTGTGTTCATCGCTTCCTCAACATTGCATAAGGTTCAACAACAAAGGGAACCTTGATTTTTAAGATTTGTTTTGGATGACGTGCAACATCGAGTCTTTGATGATTCTCATCCATCATCTCATGGATGATAAAAGGCTCTACAAGGCCATTTGGATGAAAGATTTCAACCGCTTCACCTTCAGTAAAATGGTTACGTTGCTCAATGGTAGCTATTCCACTTTCTTGATCATAATCAAGAACGAGACCAATAAAGAGCTGTGTCGGTCGTTCACTTCTTGCGTTGTATAATTGTTGTTCAACACCTGGCAATCCTTCAAGATAACCGTGTGATGCTAAACGATTTTCTGCTTTTTCCAATTCCTTCATATAAGGTGCAAAATCAGTAATCTCATGATGCTTCATGTAATCATCGATGAGCTTACGATACGTAGCTACCACGGTTGCGATATAATGTAAGCTCTTCATCCGTCCTTCGATCTTTAATGAAGACACACCGGCATCAATCAGATACGGGATTTGTTCAAGAGCTTCTAAATCTTTAAGATCGGAAGAGCGTCGTGTAGGGAAAGAGTGTAGATCTCGGTGGT
>CALKAH010000141.1 GCA_937983315.1 uncultured Acholeplasmataceae bacterium
TTGCATCACTTTTAGGTTTTAGCATCATCAATAAAGAGGATCGAGAAAAGACATCAGAGATGCTTTTTACACTACCGATTGAACGTTCATCATATTTACTCGAAAAAATGATCTCTGTCTTTATTCAAATCGTTTTATTCATGGTTATTCAATTAGGTGTCATTGCCGTTGGGTTTGCAATCGTTGCCCCAAACGAAAACATTACATCACTCTTTGTGTTTGGATTTTTTGATGGTCTTATGCTTCTGATGATCGCATACTTAGCGATGGGACTTGGTTTACTGATGAAACCAGGAGCATCCACTCTTTTTCCACTGATCATTCCCATTCCTTTATACATCATCACAACCATCGCTTATGCAACCGACAACGATACCTTAAGACTTGTTCGGTTCTTATCCCCTTTTACGTTTGCAGAACCTGTTGGTTTTCTTAAAGATCAACAGGACTTTGAATGGTTGAATTTTGGAATCTTTGGTCTATTGACTCTCGTGGTGATCATTTTATCATTTATCGCGTTTAAGAAAAGAGAAATCGTCTAAATAAAAAAAGATAACATGCATGATTTTTTGATTGTGTTACACTATCCTTGTGCTATAATGGGTAGGAATGTTAACGATAAGGACAAGACATCATGCAAACCATCTTAGAATTTTTAAACGGACAAATGAATAAACCTGAGCTTTTTGGAAGCTTTCAAGCTTCTTGGTTTCAATATCTCTCTCTGCTATTAGTCATCATCGGCATCATCTTCGCGATCAGCCGTATGAAGGGATTACATGATCGGAAGCTTAATCATGTATTATGGATCTTTTCAGGACTTTTATTAGGCTTTGAAATCTATAAACAAGTGATCTTTACATATCAAGCACAAGGGTCTTACCAGTGGTATGCATTCCCCTTCCAGTTTTGCTCAACACCCATGTATGTTGCGCTCGTTGCAGGGTTTTTAAAACCTGGGAAGATCAAACATGCATTGATGAGTTTTTTGGGTACCTTCGGATTATTTGCGGGATTAGCCGTTGTCATTTATCCTGCAACGGTCTTTGTGACAACCACAGGTATTAATATCCAAACGATGGTGCATCATGGCAGCATGGCAATTCTTGGATTTGGATTACTTGCTCATCATGTTGAGCTCAAATGGAAGAGTCTACTTCACGCTTCCTTCGTCTTCTTAGCATTGATGGTGATTGCGATGACCATGAATCAGATCCATAATCACTGGATACAACAGGGTACCTTCAACATGTTTTTCATCAATCCTCTCTATGAGAACGGTATTCCTGTGTTGATGATTTTCCAACCTCTGGTCCCTCATCATGTTTTCTTATTGATCTATCTCTTTGGATTTACATTGGTTGCTGGTATTGTTTTTGGGTTTCGATTACTCTTTGCAAAACTCCAATTTTCCAAAGATCCTCTTTACCAAAATGCATAAAAAAAGCCGTTTGCAAACGGCTTTATCTTTTTTATGCGAGTGTTGAACCACTCTTGACGTCTTGATTGGTGAAATGTGCAGTTCTAAAGATTCTGCAGTTTCTGCCAATCTTTGTTTCAGATGGAATGATCGCACTCTTTTCAACAACGGTAATACCGGACTGTAATAGGTCTGGTTTTTCTTGATTAGGTGTATAATCTTCACCATATCCAAGATATGCGTTTCGTCCAACGGTGACCTTCTTATCTAAAATACAACGATCAATCGTCACATTGGTGCTGATGATGACGTTATTAAGAATGACTGAATTACGGACAACCGATCCTTTTCCTACACGAACACCAGGAGATAACACTGAATTGATGACCGTTCCTTCGATGACACAACCATTGGATACCAGTGAGTTTTGTATGTGAGCGTTGCTACCAACTTTCACGGGTGGTAAGTCTTCGCTCTTGGTATAAACTTTCCAGGTTGGATCATAAAGATCAAGTTCTGTATAATCTTTGGTCATCGCAAGGTTCGTATCCAAATAGGAATCGTAGGTTCCTACATCCATCCAATAATCTTCAAAAAGATACGCATAAACTTCTTTTTGTGTCGTTTCAATCAGGTGTGGGATGATGTGTTTACCAAAGTCAAGATCATCTTGTTTAATCGAAAGCAGAACCTTCTTGAGAAGATCGAAATCGAATAAATAAATACCCATCGATGCTAAATTTGATTTTGACGTCTTTGGTTTTTCTTCAAACTCAATAATTTCTTTTTCTTTATTGATTGACATGATACCAAAACGAGAGACTTCCTTGAAATCAACAGGTTGACAAGCTATCGTTAATTTTGCGCCGCTTTCTTTATGCTGTTGAATCATCTTACGATAATCCATCTTATAGATATGGTCCCCAGAAAGGATGAGAACATATTTAGGATCGCGACGTTGAATGAATTCAAGATTTTTAAGGACAGCATCAGCTGTGCCTAAATACCAATAATTATGAGGTTGAAGAAGGGTCACACCTGAATCGCGTCTATCCAAATCCCATGGTTTACCTGAACCAATATGCTCATTTAAGGATAGTGGTAAATATTGGGTCAGAATACCGATGTCATAGATGCCTGATTGGGTGCAGTTACTTAATGTAAAATCAATGATACGGAACTTTCCAGCAAAGGGCATGGCTGGTTTGCTTCTGCGTTGTGACAGAATGTCGAGGCGGGTTCCTTTACCTCCGGCGAGAATCAATGCTAATGTTTCCATGTTTTTACACTCCTAATATAATATGGTATAGATTTTCATAAGATAAGGCCATATGATGTAAACTAAAATCTTGCTTCATCGCTCGTTTGACAAGCATGTTCCAATGACGCGGATTATCGTGATATAACGAGATGGCTTCAAAGAGTTTTTCTTTGAATTCATAGGCATCATAGTTTGCAAAACTAAAGCCTGTTCCTTCACCGGTATATTTGTTATAAGGAATCACTGTGTCTTTTAATCCACCGGTTTCTCTGACGACAGGAAGTGATCCATATCGCATGGCAATCAGCTGACCTAATCCACAGGGTTCAAACCTTGAAGGCATCATAAAGATATCGGATGCAGCATAGAGCTTATGGGCAATCTGTTCGTTGAAACCAATGTAATGACCGACTTTTGATGGATATTTGAAGGTCAAGTAGCGGAAGTAATCTTGATAAGAATCATTTCCCGATCCCATCAGGATAAAGCGTGCATTTCCATATTCAATCACTTCTTCAAGTGATTTTGTCATTAAATTAATGCCTTTTTGTGTGGCAAGTCGTCCCACATAAACGATGAGTGGAACTTTAACATCAACATCAAGATCGAAATGATGGAGGACAGCTTCTTTATTTTTCGTCTTTCCAACTTTTGTTTTTTGTGCGTCGTATGTTTGATCAATCAAATGATCGGTTTCGGGATTAAATACTTGATCATCAATACCATTGAGGATACCGACGAAGTCGTCTTGTCGTCTTGCTAAAGCTCCATCGAGTGTAAACCCATATTCATTCGTAAGAACTTCATTGCGATAGGTTGGACTGACGGTATTAATCTTTGTCGCACGTTCGATTCCTGCTTTTAAGAAATTAACGCGATCAAAGTGAATATAAGTATAATTGAATGCGGTGTTGAAGAATCTTGCAACATAGGTGTCAAATGAGCCCTGATATTCAAGATTATGAAGGGTAAGAAGTGTATGAATGGAATAATAGTGATCATTTCTGTGTCGATAATGCTCATCAAGAAGATAAGGAACCATACCGGTTTGCCAATCATTTAAGTGAAGGATATTGGGATAAAAATCAATGACACGTAATCCTTCCAATATCGCGTAGGAGAAGCACGCAAAGCGTTCTGCATCATCGTTGTAACCATAGAGTTGATCACGTTCGAAATAGTGCATGTTTTGAACAAAAATATAAGGAATGCCTTGATGAATCAATTGAAAATAGTGGACGATGGTTTCTATACCTCCCATGCCCACGGTTGCTGATCCTAAAAATGTCATATCTTTATGATGTTTTTGAATACTGCGATAGTAAGGAGTAATGATGCGTACATCATGGCCGATTTCACGGAGTGACTTTGGTAAAAAAAGAGCCATATCCGCCAAACCACCGGTCTTGCTAAAAGGGAACGCTTCGGAACTGCAGAATAATACTTTCATGCTCATCACCTCAGACGATGCCTAACAGCACCTTATCTTATTTTAATTATACATGATGTAAGCGGTTTTATCAATGAAACATTCAGGTAAAAGATATGTAAAAAAACATTGCATGTCGGGTATCAAATCATGTTGACATGTGATATACTTGAATAAAGAATGAAGAAGAAGGTGATCATGATGACGAAAGAAAAATCATGTGGGGCAGTCATCTTTAGAAAGCACCAGGACAGATTTCAATTTGTTCTCATTCAACAACGTCATGGACTTCATTTCGGCTTTCCAAAAGGTCATGTCGAAAAAGATGAAAGTGAAAAAATGACAGCAAAACGTGAAGTGAAAGAAGAAACGGGACTTGACGTAGAAATCTTTGATCATGTCAAAGAAAAAATCCGTTATTCACCAAGACAGGGTGTTATTAAGGATGTTGTCTATTTTCTTGCACGTGCATTAAACAGTGATTTCATCCCCCAAGAAGAGGAAATCGCTCATGTAGAATGGGTGGATGCATCAGAAGTGATGAATCTTCTCACGTATAAAACAGATAAAAAAATGTTTTTATCACTTTCAAAAAAAGGAAAAATACACTTATAGGTGACTTCATGAATCCCGAACTTAAAACGTATCTTCATGAAACGATTATCCCTTTTTACCGTGCATTTGATCCCGCACATCAGATGGATCACGTGCTCACAGTCATTCAAAATAGTTTAGATATTGCAGCTGATCATGATGTTAATCATGACATGGTTTATGTTATCGCATGTTATCACGATATTGGTATGCAGTTTGGAAGACAAGATCACCATATCACCGGTGGTCGTTTTTTGTATGATGATGTCAACTTGCGTCGCTTTTTTGACGAATCACAGATGATGATCATGAAAGAAGCTGTTGAAGATCATCGAGCATCAAAAGAAGAACCCCCGCGCACCATTTATGGGAAAATCATTGCTGAAGCAGATCGCGATATCTCACCAGAGATCGTGATGTTACGCACCGTTCAGTTCGGTTATAAACATTACCCGAATATCACCAAACAAGAGCATATCGCACGCGCATATCAGCATATCCTTGAAAAATATGGTCCCGATGGATATCTCAAACTTTGGTTAGAAACGAAGAAAAATCGTGAAGGACTCAATCAAATTCACGCACTTCTCAAAAATCGAAAACAGATGGAAGAATATCTTGAAAGACTTTATGAAAACGAAAAAAATCATCGAAGATGATGAACAAATAAATGGGATTATGTTACAATAAACATGGAAGATACGATTACAATCGAATAAGGAGAAAAGTATGATTATTGGAACAGTACGCGAAGTAAAAAACAAGGAATATCGTGTCGGCTTAACGCCAAGCAGTATTAAAGAATATGTTGCTCATGGACACAAAGTGTTTGTTGAAGCAGGTGCAGGTGAATCCTCAGGTTTCACCGATCAAGATTACAAACATGCAGGTGCTGACATTCTTCCCACTGCGGCAGAAGTATGGAAGAAGTCAGACATGATTGTGAAAGTGAAAGAACCTCTAGCTTCTGAATTTCAGTATTTAAGAGAAGGTTTAATCCTTTATACTTATCTACATTTAGCAGCCAATGAAGATTTAACACATGCCCTCATGAATTCGAAGACACAATCGGTGGCATATGAAACCATTACACTCGAAGATGGTTCACTTCCCTGCCTTAAACCGATGAGTGAAGTTGCAGGACGATTATCTGCGATTGAAGGTGCAAAATACTTAGAAAAGCCCTTTGGTGGTAGCGGTGTTCTCGTCTCAGGTGTTCCTGGGGTTGCTCCAGCGAAAGCAGCCATTATCGGTGCTGGGGTTGTCGGAGAAAACGCATTAAAGATGCTCGTTGGTCTTGGTGCAGATGTCACCATTCTTGATGTCAACTTAAAGAAGTTAACCTACCTTGATGATATCTATGGTGGACGAGTCAAAACGCTATATAGCAGCCAAGATAACATTGAAAAGACAGTTAAAGCATCTGATCTTGTTGTCTCCGCAGTGTTATTACCCGGTGCGAAAGCTCCTAAATTGATCAAACAAGCATATTATAAGGACATGCGTCCAGGTTCAGTGATTGTGGATGTTGCGATTGACCAAGGTGGTTCAACGGAACATGCAAAAGCAACCTATCATGATAACCCAACGTATGTGGTTGATGGTGTCATTCATTACTCAGTCGCTAACATGCCAGGTGCTGTTCCCAGAACATCAACCATTGCCCTGAACAACGCAACCTTAAGATATGGTTTGATGATTGCTGATATGGGTCTTGATCTTGCGATTCAACGTTCAAATGCACTCAAACAAGGTGTCAACGTCTATCATGGAGCAATCACCTGCAAAGGTGTTGCTGAAGCTTTCAACTTACCTTTCACACAAATTTAAACAAAGACGGGGGCTATATCATCGCTCCCGTTTTTATTTTGAAATTCAAAGAAAATACGTTATAATGGTTTTAGTATGGATAAATCCATCAAACAAGGAGAACATCATGGTCAGTAATTATGAATCGCTCGCGACATGGGGTACCATCATCTATTTTGGTTTGTTGAGCATCTTGCTTCTCACAGGAAATGTCATTCGAAGAAAAATTCCTCTACTCAAGAAGTCTTTGCTACCAACCTCAGTTATTGCAGGTTTATTGGGTCTAGTCATTAAAGAAGCACTTGTTCGTCCACTCACGGGTTATTCGTGGTGGATCGATGCTGAACAAATTGATAAGTTTAACAATTTCTTGAACATCGTCACCTATCATACGATCGCCATTGGTTTTATCGCCATGGGTTTAAAAGTGAATGAAAAGTTTAAGATTAAAACAAATCGTGCACACAGTTATTATAATGGTATGGTCATTGTTTCAAGTTACTTACTACAAGGGATTATTGGGATTGGGATCACAACAATTCTTGCATTCACTTTATTTCCCGTTTTCAAGACAGGACCTGGTTTAGCTTCAGGTATTCTTTTACCATTCGGTTTTGGACAAGGTCCAGGTCAAGCGAATAATTTCGGTATGGTCTATGAAAACTTTACCAACGCAGAAGGTGTACTAACAGGATTTATGGGTGGACAATCTTATGGTCTAGCTATCGCATCGATGGGGTTCATCTGGGCATGTCTTGGTGGTGTCATATACTTAAATAAAGTTTACAAGAAGAAAGTTACCGGTGAAGAATCGCTCGTCCAAACGACAAGTGTTCAAGAAGTCGAAGCACCTGATGAAATTCCAGTTGCTGAATCGATTGATAAACTTACCGTTCAAATTACCCTCATTGTTGTTGTCTATGCTGCAACACTGCTCACCATGTTTGGATTAACACGTTTAGCATCCTTAAACGAAGGCATCTATCGCATGGTAGGATCGCTGATTTGGGGCTTTAACTTTATTTTTGGTATGGTGCTTGCCCTGTTAGCGAAAAAACTATTCAACTATCTTCGTTCAAAAAATATCATGACCCGTCAGTATCCAAACAACTACATGTTAAACCGCATTGCAGGTGTCGTCTTTGATTTCATGGTCGTTGCTTCAATCGTTTCGATCAACATTGAAGATTTAGCATCACCTCAAGTATGGATTACCTTCTTTATTATCACAACCGTTGGTGGTATTGCAACGATGTATTTCTTACATAAGATTTCCAAACGCGTGTATAAGGAGTACACACTCCCAGGATTTGCAGCGATGTATGGAACCATGACAGGAACTGTTTCAACCGGTATTGCACTCCTTCGTGAAGTCGATCCCTACTATGAAACTCCAGCAGCAACCGACCTTGTCACAGGAACAACAACAGCGATCATCTTTGGATTCCCGATTCTCCTTCTTGCAAGCTTTGCACCCAATGGAATCGTCCAATCACTAATAACCTTAGCGATCTTAATTGTACTCTATGTTCTCTTCGTATTCATCTTACTTAAAAAACATCCAAAAGTTTCTTGAAAATAAAGGCGTGTTCATCATGAACATGCCTTTTATGTGAAATGATAGCGTTATCATGCTTTTCCATTGCATTGCATTATATCTATGATATAATAGAAGTGCAAATAGGGATGACCATTGACGATACGATGCAACAGATATTCACATCACCTGATGAACGCTTTCATCATCATTTCAGGTTGTCCACATGTCAGTGATACCAAGGGTTTGGATGACGAATCTGAGCTTGTTGGCCATAACCGAGGAGAACTATGAACGTCTTATTTTGCTTAACCCCGAAAGAAAAAGTGGCGTATATCTACAATGACTATACGATACGCCAAGCTCTGGAGAAGATGCAGATTTATCGTTATAACTCGATTCCTATTCTCGACCGATCTGGAAAGTATGTAGGAACTCTCTCAGAAGGTGACTTGCTTTGGTACATCAAAGAACACCAATTGAGCTTTGCAAAGACAGAACAAATTCCGATTGCAAAGGTTCCTCGAAACAAAGACAATATCAGTGTACCGATTCATACGAATATGGAAGATATCATTGATGTTGCAACCCGCCAAAACTTTGTTCCTGTCTTAGATGATTTTGGATCATTCATTGGCATCATTACCCGTAAAGAGATTTTTAATTACATGGTTAAACA
>CALKAH010000142.1 GCA_937983315.1 uncultured Acholeplasmataceae bacterium
CATTTACCAAAAAAGAACTTCCTGCCATTTTAGGGATGATTGCTCTTGATGTGGTTGCGCCTATCTTATTGATGTTTGGATTAAAACGAAGTTTACCCGAAAACGTTGCACTTCTTAATAACTTTGAGATTGTAGCAACTACACTTTTTGCAGCCTTTTTATTTAAAGAACACATTCCTAAACGACTACGATGGGCCATTATCTTTGTCACCTTAGCAAGCATCATTTTAACGGTTGATGATGTTCAAGCATTCACATTTTCATTAGGATCAATCTTCGTTATTTTAGCTGCGATATCATGGGGACTAGAAAATAATCTTACACGACGTTTATCGTTTAATGATCCTTTGATGGTTGTTGTGATTAAAGGCATTTTTGCGGGATTAGGATCCCTTGTGATTGCATTGATCTTAGGCGAAGTGATTTGGCATCCACTCATGATGACGTTGACTTTTCAATTAGGTTTTATTGCTTATGGGCTCAGTATATTCTTTTATGTCACCGCACAAAAAGAACTTGGTGCAGCGAAGACATCAACTTTTTATGCATTTGCACCCTTTATGGGAGCACTCTTATCACTAGCGATTTTTCAAGAAATACCTGGCTATACCTTTTTTATCGCCATCATCATCATGGGAATCGGATCATATTTAGCATCAACAGCATCATAAGTGGGGGTCTATATGAAAGAAATTTTAGGGAAAAAGTCATTGGGGTATCAGCATCTTTTGGGTGTAGTAGGAACTGCTCTATTAGGGATTAACATCGTTGCTATCATTATCTATTTTATCGATAGTCCCAACGATCTGATGATCCTTTTTTTGGTTTTTATCATCATCCCTATTCTTGTTTGCGTACTATGTGGAATGTGGTGGGTCCAACAAAAAAAACCATATGCCATAATTACATATGAAGATGAAAATCTCTATTTAAATCTTCCTCTTGGTCATATATCCATTCCGTTTGATCAGATTATTCAAGTGATCCCTGAACGTTCACATGGAAGAGGAATATCCTACACTTTTGGACGTATTATCATTCAAACCGAAGAAGAACGATATAAAGTAGGAATCATTTCACAAGTAGAGGATGTCAGTTTGAGCATTACAAGGCTTGTCAGAGAGAAAAACCACCATTAAATGGGAGTATGTCCCCCCTTTTACCTCAAATTTGACTTTGTTTGATACAATAGATATCAAACGAGGTCTTTTTTTATGAAATCATACGAAGAAAATAAAAAACAAGAAAATTTGACACACGTGATCAAATTCACGCTTTTTTCCATTTCTGCAGGCATCATTCAGGCTTTATCATTTACCCTCCTTTTTGAGATTGCTCATTTGATTTACTGGCCTTCCTATTTAGTCGCATTAACACTCTCAGTGTTATGGAATTTCACATTAAACCGAAAGTTTACCTTTAAATCAGCCAACAATATTCCAATCGCCATGATGAAAGTTGCCATCTTTTATGCGATTTTCACCCCTCTTTCCACATGGTGGGGTCATGAACTTACGAGTATCAACTGGAATGAATATCTTGTTTTAGGATTAACGATGGTCACTAATCTGATTACTGAGTTTTTATATACCAAATACTTTGTTTATTATAAGAGCATTAATACAGCAGTGATGAAAGAGGACAAATCATGAATCAAGAACTTATCGATAAACTCTTTCGTGATGCAAAAGATCAAGGTTTTAATGGTCAAATCGTCTTTATTGAGCATGGAAAACGATATGAGTATCTATCGGGTATTGAAGATATCAATAAACACACGATGTTATCTAGTCGTAGTATATTTGCTGTAGCATCGGGTACAAAATTCTTAACAGCACTTGCGATTGGACAACTGATTGATCAAAAGAAGTTTGATTTAGAGTCTAAAGCAAAAGATATTTTAGATTTAGGATTTG
>CALKAH010000143.1 GCA_937983315.1 uncultured Acholeplasmataceae bacterium
ATGCACTTGGATCATCAAAATCAACATAAATAAAGCGATGAGGGATGTCTTTTAACAACGATTCAGCTTCTTCATGATCGATAAAGCCTTGTCGTTTCATCACGATAAATGGATATTTTGCGAGTAGATTGCGATAATTGATCCAATTGGGTAAATCTGAGATATTATCAGATCCGATGACAAAATGAAGATCCTGATAATGTTTGCTTAAATCATCTAATGTGCGCAGTGTACCCTGATAACCTCTTTCATCTTCAATGGATGATATCATCACACGGTTTTCACCTTGAAAAGCAAGTGTTAACATCTCCATACGCATCAAAAAAGGCGCAAGTTCAGGTTTTCGATAATCATCACCTACAGGAACGACGATCACAGAAGCCTGTGGAAATCGATTGAGGAGAAATTTTACTATATGAACATGTGCCTTGGTTGGCGGATTAAATGATCCCCCAAATACGATATGCATGCCATCACCCTTTTTATTATATCATGTTCATCATGAAATGATGCTTATGTCTCCTTTTACGAAAAACAATCAATGCGTTTTTCTTTAAAACCATTCTAAATACTGGTATAATACCATTGTATCATTCTAATTGAATGAAAAAATCCCGAAGGGAATGAACCATATGGAACTCAAAGAACGTTATTTCCAAAAAATTCGTAATGACAAGATGCGTTTGACCAAAAGCAGAAAAGCAATGATTGAAATTTTGGAAAATCAGCATTTAACTTTTAAAGAAATCCAAAAAGCACTTGCATCACGAGGCTTTTATAATGTGTCAACCATTTATAACAATCTAGAATTCTTAATCGATCAAAAGATTGTTGTTGAAATCTATATCAATGACACCAAATATTATGATCTATCGATGGGAAATCCCATGCATAATGCCGATAGTCATATTCACATCATGAATAAGGACACCAATGAAATCACGGAAGTCAATAGCCCTGATATCTTTGAATATGTCGCCAAGCATCCAGCATTCAAGCATCTCGATCTTGAATACATTCGCATTATCATCTCAGCATCAAATAAAAAGAAATAAACAAACGATGAAAAAAGTCATTTCTGAACAAATGACTTTTCTTTTTTAAGAGCTTTAACAAAATAGATGGCAGATTCGGGATTTGTTGCGAGTGGAATATTATAGACATCCGATAACCTTAATAGTGCAGAGACATCAGGTTCATGAGGTTGTGCGGTGAGGGGATCACGGAAAAAGAAGATCATATCAATTTTACCGTTTGCAATCATCGATCCTATCTCTTGATCACCGCCAAGAGGACCTGATTTTTTAAGCATGACTTTAAGACCTGTTTCTTTGATGATGAGTGAACCTGTCGTTCCAGTTGCATAAAGATCATGCTCTTTTAAACATGCGAGATGGTCTTTGACAAATGCAATCATATCGGGTTTCTTCTTATCGTGTGCAATCAATGCAATTCTCATGTTATCTCCTTCTTAATGCACGCAATTTAGCAGACTTACTGCGTGGATTATGTGTGATTTCTTCTTCACTAGGATAAACCGGTTTTCGTGTGATCACTTCAGTCTTCGATTGATTTTGTGTAGGTATAGGAAGCTTCTTAAGGATAGGATCTTCTTCACTTTCATCTCTAAAAAAATGCTTCACAATGCGATCTTCAAGGGAATGAAAGGTAATAACGACGAGTCGTCCGTCAGGTTTGAGTAGATCAACAGCATCCTTTAACACTTCTTCAAGAACCGTGAGTTCATCATTGACTGCAATCCGTAATGCCTGGAAGACGCGTTTTGCACTATGGCCTTTTTCTTTATAGTTAACCTGATCACAGATATGAACAAGATCCATGGTTGTTCTCAAAGGACGATGATCAAGGATCCGTCGTGCAATTTTATAGGCGTTTTTTTCTTCACCATATACATAAAAAATACGTGCAAGTTCATCTAATGAGTAGGTGTTTACAATCGTTTCAGCAGTGAGTGATTGTTGCTGATTCATGCGCATGTCGAGTGTTGTATCTTTGAGATACGTAAATCCACGTGAAACATCATCAATTTGAAAAGATGATAGTCCAAGATCGAGAAGTAACCCATCAATGCCTGTAACATGTCTTTTTGCCAGTTCATCTTTTAGATGGCGGAAATTGGATTTTATAATCTCATAGCGATTGTCATCTTTCAATACTTGTTTGGCATAATCAATTGCGAATTGATCCTGATCGAATGCATATAAAAAACCGTCTTTTATTTCTTCTAAAATACGCTTGCTATGACCAGCTCCACCGAGTGTTCCATCGACATAGATGCCGTTTGGTTTGATGGCTAAATATTGAATTGCTTCTTCTTTTAATACCGTGATATGTTTCATAACGACCTCAACATCTCCATTATCTATGAAATCAAGAATCTTGTCAACCGACGAAAGAAAAAGGTGCCTGGGGCACCCTTCCTTAATCCTTCTTGGATTCTTTCTTGGTTAATACTTGTTGACCTTTGTAATAACCACTGTTTGGTGTTACACGGTGTGGTAGTGTAAATTCACCGGTTTGTGGGCAAACAACGAGTGCAGGAGCAGTTAACTTGAAGTGAGTTCTTCTCTTTCTCTTTGCCGTTTTACCCGTTCTACGAAATGGAACAGCCATCTGTTCACCTCCTATTTTTTGTAAGTCTTATCTAAATCAGCAAATGCGGGGTGAGGACTTCTTTCTTCATCAAAAGAGGTATTTTCTGCATCTGGATGATAGATGGTATACGGTTTTTCTGACACAATATATCCGAAGAGGATATCGGGAAGTTCAAGAGGATCGGTCAGTGGAAAATCACATTCCTCCGAACTGCCAAACACAATTTCTGCATCCATATGCATATCATAGGGCACAGGCTTCAATGTTTTAGCACAAGCGAGTTCCATCTTGACATCGAGATGAACATCGACAATGAGATCGGATTCAATCCATTGCAGTTTGCAACTGATGGTTGCCGGTTCAATCGATAGCATATCTGGAACTTGATTGAGATGATGCTTATAATCATAGGTGAAGTTAAGCACTGGTGTTTCTTTGAGTGCATGGATTGAAAATTTCATGATATCACCTCAACGAAAGTATTATACAAAATATCATGATAAAAGTCAATGATTCATCCATGATTTTTCATGGAACATGGGGATATCATTTAAAAACCCCTAGGGGGTTTTAAAGTTCGCGACTTCCACGTACTTTATGTTTGAGTGTATCTAAGAAAATGGTTTCTTGTGGTGTCAATAGCACGTTGATATCATATTCTTCATGGATGCGATGATTACGTAAATGGAAGGGAACGATTGTGCCGTCAGCTAAGCCCACTTCCAAATCAAGTGTGATGTATTTAGGATGTGTGGGGTGATCATATTTAATCGATGTTTCCATATGAACCACATCAAAATAATTAAATTCACCTGAGACATCAAAACCGATATGTCCATTTCTGTGATCAACATTTGCTTGATGGTAAAATAATGAATCATCACCAAAGAATACAACCGTCACTAAAGCTTGGTCATAAAGGAGTGTATAGGTACCATCGGCACGCTTATCTAAACGATAGGATACTTTGCTTGTTTGATCAAATGCATCAGGAACTGTAATCAAGATATGAGAGGAATAATCAGCGGGCTGAATGCTTGAAAGTTGATGTGCACGATCAATCACTTGATTGTAGTCTGCTTGAAGCATTTCTTCATAAGAAACATTTTGACGTCCAGCAAATTTCTTGAAATACTTAGCGGTGTATTTTGCTCGGTTTTTGATGACTTTGACTTTCTTTTCTTTGACTTTTGGTTGTTTGACTTCAACGATATCGTCTTCTGTCACAAGTTCAGTATCAACGGACTTGTTCTTATTCTTTTTTTCCTTCATAACTAAACCACCTTTCGCCTTCTATTCTATTATATCGAATAATTAAAATAGGTGTCAATTTTTCCCACACTTTTAGTGTAAAGTGCTTCTTTTCATCTGATCATAGGGTTATTCGCCTAATATTCCTTCATAAAGTAAAGATTTAAGTGCTTCGCTTTGCGCATCGAGGATATATGATTCGATGGGGTGGTTTTCAAGGATGTGATCGATGGTTTTTTTATCATAGGGTTGATCCTTGAAATGATGTTCAAAGGTTTGTAAATTCTTAATATCGAAGAAATCACCTTGAATCGCGAGATGACGAATGATACCTTCTTCAAGATCGAGTTTAATCTCAAAAAGTCCCCCAGGAAGTCTCTTTTTAAGAATCTTTGTATATGCAGGTTGCTTTTTATAAATCCATTCTTTGGTCATGTATTTTTCAGCCATCTTGTTGATTAATTGAACTTCTTCATCTGATAACTCGTAGGTCTGATTGGTCAGTGTGTTTTCAAAATGCTTGATCAATTGTTCTTGGGTTAAACCTCTTAAATAAGGTTTTAAGTTGGTCACACGTGAACGAACTGAATCAATACCTTTGGAAACCAGTTTTTCATCACTTGGTGTAATGGCTCGGACCATCGTTTCAAGATCGCAGTCATATAAGAATGTTCCATGCATGAGCATGCCATGTTTATTTTGTAAAAAGGC
>CALKAH010000144.1 GCA_937983315.1 uncultured Acholeplasmataceae bacterium
TTTAGGTATACCTTTTGAAGAATAAGACATGCTGATGTATGTCTTTTTTTAAATTAAAAAAACAATCTGCATCATTGCGCAGATTGTTGATTTTTTTCATTCTTTTTGGGTCCAAAACGGTATTCAGTTCCTAATTTCAATCGTTTGTAATTGGCTTTATGCCTAATAAAGATGAGTGCCGCAAGCAAACTGACAACAACTAAATCCATAATGCGTGTGGATAGATTGAAGAGTTCATGTTCAATAAAGACGCGAATAATAAAATACACTAAAACTGCAGATGCTGCCGTGGTTGAGGATAATGAGACATATCTCGTAATCAAAAACATGATTAAGAAGAAAACGATGACCCCAACTGCAACCCATGGTTCAATTGCAAATATCATCCCTGCTGAGGTTGCGACTGCTTTTCCACCTTTAAAATTGATGTAAATCGGGAAGACATGCCCGAGGACAGCAGCTGCACCGTAAAGTGAGGAAATATTGATTTCGTAATCACTCACCAAATAGAGCGATGGATCATTGATGATAAATACAAGCAAAATGACGAGTGCACCTTTAAGTGAATCAAAAACAAACGCCCATATACCATATTTAAAACCTAATACACGAATCGCATTGGTTGCTCCTGTGTTCTTTGAACCATATTGTCTGATATCAACGTTTTTAAATACTTTGCCAATGATCAAACCACTTGGAATCGATCCAAGGAAATAGGAGAGAAGCATCAGTAAGAAAATATAAAGATAAGTCATCATATCACCCCATTACTTACTCATTATATCACGATTAAAACATGTGTCAAAACGAAAAAGAAAACATATTCAAACGTTGTAGTTGCATATATTTTTTGGTATAATTAATGCATACATAAAAGTTGGTGATCATGTGAATAATACAAACAAAACGTATGATGAAAAGTCGATACAAATCCTGGAAGGCTTGGAGGCAGTCCGTAAGCGTCCCGGGATGTACATCGGTTCTACCGATGCACGCGGTCTTCATCATCTCGTCTGGGAAATCGTCGATAATGCGATCGATGAAGCACTCTCAGGCTTTGGCAATGAAATAACCGTCACCATTAAGGCGGATAACTCCATTGAGGTTTCCGATAACGGTCGTGGTATGCCCTACAAAATGCATGCTTCAGGACGACCCACAACGGAAATCATTTTTACCGTTTTACACGCAGGTGGTAAGTTCTCTGATCAAAGCGGATACAAAGTATCCGGTGGATTACATGGTGTTGGATCTTCTGTCGTGAATGCTTTATCTCAATTCCTCGAAGTCACGATCTATCGTGATGGTGGTATTTGGCGTCAACGGTTTACCGATGGTGGATCAAAGATCGGTCAGATTGAACGCATTGGAGATACCAAAAAGACAGGAACAACCGTCTGGTTTAAACCAGATCCCAAAATATTCTCAACCACACTCTTTCAATATGATTTAATCAAAGAACGCATTCGTGAATCCGCCTTTTTAATTAAAGGATTGCGGATGAATTTAATCGATCAACGAAAACCTCAAAAGGAGTCATTCAAGTACGATGAGGGTATTAAAGCATACATCGATCTTTTGAATGTGGGAAAAAATGGGATTCATGAAACATTACTCATTGAAGCTCCTTATTTAGTGGGTGAACATAAGAAGAAAACCATTGAAATTGAGATTGCTTTACAGTTTACAGATGGTTTTCAAGAAAATATCTTATCATTTGTCAATAATGTTCGAACACGCGATGGTGGAACGCATGAAATCGGGTTTAAATCGGCACTAACTCGGTCGATGAATGATTATGCTAGAAAATATTCGATTCTTCGTGATAAAGATGCCAATTTAGATGGTTCTGATATTCGTGAAGGATTAACTTCCATCATCAGTTTACGTATTCCTGAAGATGTCTTAGAGTTCGAAGGTCAAACCAAAGGTAAACTCGGAACTCCAGAAGCACGGAATGCCACTGATTATGTCGTTTACGATAAGTTTACGACCTACCTTGAAGAAAACCGTGAGATTGCTGCACAAATCATCAACCGTGCACTCTCTGCACAACGTGCCCGTGAAGCTGCACGAAAGGCACGCGATGAAGCACGAAATGGCAAATCAAAACAAAAGAAAGAGATGCTTTTATCCGGTAAACTCACACCTGCTCAAGGAAAAGATAAAAATGTCAATGAGCTCTTTTTAGTTGAAGGTGATTCAGCCGGAGGATCTGCAAAGCAAGGCAGAAACCGACGTTTTCAAGCGATCCTACCTCTTCGAGGTAAGGTCATCAATACAGAACGTACTGCCATTGATGTCATCTTAAAGAACGAAGAAATTAGCACGATCATCTATACGATTGGTGCTGATTTTGGTGCTGACTTTGAATTAAAGAAATGCAATTATAAAAAAATCATCATCATGACCGATGCGGATACCGATGGTGCGCACATTCAAATCTTGTTACTCACCT
>CALKAH010000145.1 GCA_937983315.1 uncultured Acholeplasmataceae bacterium
AATCTTCAGCTGCGAGTTCTACCATCACTTTTTCGATTTTTACGAGATCCTCATCGGCAACTTTATCATCACCAAAATCCACATCATAATAAAATCCTTCTTCAATCGCTGGTCCTACACCAAAACACGCATGAGGATAGATGCGTTTGATTGCTTGAGCGAGTAGATGGGCTGTACTATGATTGACGACATCTAAGATACGGGGATCTTTTTCAGTCAAGATTTCCAGTGTACCATCTTCAAGAAGTTTTCTTGAGAGTTCAATATATTGTTTGTTAAATACAGCTGCCAATGCTTTTTTTGCTAATCCACTTGAAATACTTTCTGCAACTTCAAGTGCACTGATCCCTTTGGCGAAGGATTTGATGCTTCCATCTGGGAAGGTTAGTTGAATCATATGAATCACTCCTTTTATATCAATAAAAAAACGCCCTTGGCTAAGGGCGCTTGATGTTGCGTGGTACCACCTTAGTTCTAGCATAGCTAGCACTTATCTTGCTTCTAACGGGGCGAACCGGGCACATCTTTCGAGGCCAACTCCAAGGGAGTAACGCGGTCATTCGCAGCTTTCACCATCCTGCGTCGCTAGGGTTGACGTTGTTGTGTCCTTTTCATCGTTCTATCGTTATTATATCACTTTTTTTTCTTTATGCAAGACTTATCGGCCTGGGTATTGATCGGTCGATAATTTCACATAAGAGGTTAAATCTTTGATACGTTGAATCAATCGTGCAGCCTTGATTCGGTTGGTATCATCTTTATTGACCGCGAGGACTTCAGCTAATGTCACCATCTCAAAATTGGAAGTGATGAAGACAGGAAGTTTAGCTGAAAGACGGTACTGAATGATGGGGACGAGCACTTCATCGCGAAACCATGGTGTCATGTTTTCGCCACCAATATCATCAATCATTAAGACATCTGCTTGTTTCAATTGATTGATTCGTTCTTCCATGTTTCCTTCATTCATCCCTTGACGAATGGAGCGAACAAGATCAGGCATATAGACGAAGAGGACAGTGATGTTACGTTCTGCAAGTGCTTGTGCGATGGCAGAAAGTAAATAACTCTTTCCTGTTGCGTATTTGCCATAGATATAAAGACCTTTGACGTAATGGTCACGACGATATTGTTGGACAAATTCTGTAGCAAGTCGATAAGCTTTTTCACGTTCCTCATTAAAGACTTCAAAACGTGCTAAGGATGCATCTTGAATGTAGACTTCAGAATCATAGAATTTAAGATGTTTTTTAATCTTAGTTCTTCTGATTTCCATCTCTTTTTCCTTGGTGGGTTCATAAACAATTTCGATGTATGGATCTGTTCTTAGAACAGGTTTGTATCCATCGATAATCATCTGTTGATCCCTTTCTTGTAAGTAGATGAAAACTTTATAGACATCTACATCTGAAATTTTCAAATTCCTTGTTTCGGGGTCGGTTAAGACCACTTTCTTCATCTCATCGAGTGTCATGATTATCCCTCCATTTTCGCAAGGTCTTCCATGTATTCATCCAACCAGTCTGGTGCTTTGATGGTCACTTTCTCAGACCGTTTTTTGGATTCAAACTGTGTTTCGAGACTTGAGGAGAATTTGATTGCATCTTCTGTCGTCTGCACACCTTTATTCAGCCAATCGTGAAGTACTTTTTCCATGTAGGTTAAATTGGGTAAGACACCATCTTTATGTTTTAAAACAAGCATTAAGATGACGTTGATGATGCCAGGGTCGACCGCGTTTCGTTCAAGGAGTTGGGTCGCTGTTTGAAGAGCCAGTCCTTGATAATCGGTTTTAGCGTACTTTTGAATGATCACTTGAGGAGCGACTTGATCGACCATGGTCGGTGTCGTTTCCTTCTTTTTGATCGTCAAGAGTTGATTTTTTTCTTCATAGTGTTGTTTTGCTTTTAAGTTCAGTTGAGCAAATGTAACGTTCTTATTACCGCGTGATGCTTGTTCATAGATTGAAACCATGTCTGCAACATCATATTGATACACAAACGCGATTTTATTCATCTGATCTTTGAATTTATCGGTTAAGATCTGTGATGTTTTTAGACGATCAGGAAGATGTTCAACAAAGGATTCGTAATTAAACTTGTAGTTGATGTGTGTGCCACCATTGGTCGTTCGGCCTTGAAGCGGATGATTGACAGAAAGGAGATTTAAACTCTTGAATTCATAAAGTTCATCAAACGATTTGGTGATGTTCTCATAACCTTCTGTTGGCATGAGTTCTATCTTGAAGATTTCAGTGAGGAGTTGTACATTTTTTTCACCAATCTCAGATTGAAGATAGGAACCAAAGATGGTATCCACTAAAAAGCTTTTTGCGGTGAGGGGTGCTTTCATAAAGTAGATATAATGATCTTCTTTTTGATAGACAACCAGGAGATTTAAGGCTTCGAGTTTGTTTCTCATTTTCAAAAAATCAGCTTGTTTCAAATTGATGAGATCAAAAAGCTCCGCGTGAGTATACGTGATTTTATTCGTTTTATTGACCAGTTGATAAAATGTTGTGTAGAGTGCATGACTATCAAGACCCATGAGGGGTTGATAAAGGAGTGCAAGCACTTTAAAGTCTGCAGCAGAAAGGTCAGTCTGAGATTGAATGGTAAATGTACTACTGTTTTTCATAACCGATTGTTTTTAGGAAAGCTAAGATCTGTGATTGAAGATCATCGATCGATTTCGTATTATCGATAATCACATCTGCATAGGCTTTCTTGTCCTCCAATGACATTTGGCTTGACATACGTTTGATGGCATCTTCTTCTGATACATGATCACGAAGCATAAGTCGTTGTTTTTGAGTTTCTTGGTCTAGATAGATCAAGATGACTTGATCAACACGAGGGATGTAGTTCACTTCGATTAAGAGTGGCATATCAATGATGAGTATCGGTTCATTCTTGTGTTTTCTTTTTTCAATTTCAATTCGATTAAAGACACGCGGATGAACGATACTATTTAAAGCTAGTCTCTTCACTTTATCCTCGAAAATGGCTTGAGCAAGACGTTTTTTTCCTATCTCATCCATCGGATACCCAAATGTTGATTCAATGATTTGAACCATTTTTTTATCGTTTTTCCATAGATCTTTGACGATATCATCACTGTCAATGACGGTAAGTCCACATTCACGAAAGATACGTGCAGCCGTCGTTTTACCCGAGGCAATTCCTCCAGTAAGTCCAATGAGATAAGGTTTAGTGTTGACACGTTGGACAGACATAGGTTCCACGTCCTTTGACCTTGATTTTGAGAATGGGTGTTTGACAGATGGGGCAAGGTTCACCCACCTTGGTATGTACACGTAAAGATTGTTGAAAACGTCCATGAACACCATCCATGGGTTCAAATGTGCGTATCGTGGTACCTCCTTGAAGGGTTGCTTCTTCAAGGACTTGTCTTGCTTGAATAAGGATAACTTCAATGTCATCACGTGATAGAGAAGTTCCTAATCTGGTGGGATGAACACGCGCACGAAAGAGTGTTTCATCGACATAAATATTTCCTAATCCACTGATCACATGTTGATCCAAAAGAATGGCTTTAACTTCTGTTTTTCTCTTTTGAACGCGTGTGATGAATGAATCAAGATCCATATCTTTAGGTTCAGGTCCTACGAAATGAAGGGGAGGACAATTTTGATAAGAAGATAGGGGATAAAGATGCATCGTTCCAAATTTTCTGGTATCATGATAAATCAAGTGATAACCTGATGACAATTCAAAGACGAGATGATCATGTTTGGTTAATGATACACCAGCTTCATGGTAGAAAAACCTTCCTTCCATCCTGAGATGAATGATTAATGCATGATGATCAAGGATCACAATCAAGTGTTTACCTTGACGGTCCATACGCTTAATGGTTTGTCCAATGATCTCTTCTTTGAATGCTTCTTGATCTGTTTGAATGATTTTAGGGTAACGTATCTTTAAACCGATGATCGTTTGACCAACAATAAGGTGTTCGAGAGTTCGTCTCACCGTTTCAACTTCTGGTAGTTCAGGCATAGGACACCTACTTCAATTCATACCAGGTTGACCCGACATCACATGATGTTTTGAGTTCGACCTTTAATTTAAGTGCATGAGCCATCATATGAGGGACAATTCGCTTCATTTCTTCAACTTCATGTTCTGGAACTTCTAAGATTAATTCATCATGAACTTGAAGGAGAATTCGCGATTGCTTATTCTCTTTTTTAATGTATTGATAGAGATCAACCATCGCCTTTTTTAAAATGTCTGCTGCACTGCCTTGAATCGGTGCGTTGAGTGACAAACGTTCACCAAAGGCACGCTGAGTAAAAACTGGCGATTTCAATTCAGGAATATAGCGTCTTCTTTTCATCAGCGTTTCGACATATTCATGCTCTTTGGCAAATTTGACGATATGTTCCATATAGGTTTTGATTTCTGGATAGATGGAAAGATATCGATCAATGAATGCTTGAGCTTCTTTGGGTGTCACCTTGATATCTTCAGATAAGCTCCATGCCCCGATGCCATAGATGATACCGAAGTTGACGGCTTTTGCTGCACGTCGTTGATCAGGTGTCACCTCAGTGACATGGAAGACATCTTGTGCTGTTTTGGTATGAATATCGATGTTTTGGTTGAATGCATCGATTAGTGACTCTACATTTGCGATATCCGCAAGAACACGAAGTTCGATTTGAGAATAGTCCGCACCTAAGAAAACATGACCTTGTTCAGGAATAAAAATCTTTCGGATCTGTCTTCCTTCTTCTGTCCGGATAGGGATGTTTTGGAGGTTTGGATCAAGGGAAGATAATCTCCCTGTCGTTGTGAGAGCTTGCATGTAAATGGTATGCACTTTACCATCTTCAAAAAGATTCGCTTTTAATCCTTCAATGTATGTGGAATAAAGTTTTGAAAGTTGACGATACTCTAAAATCTTTTCGATGATGGGGTGATAAGATTTGAGTTCCTCTAAAACTTCAGCGGAAGTCGAATATCCTGTTTTTGTTTTCTTTCCATTAGGAAGATTCAGTTTATCGAAGAGAATATCTCCGAGTTGTTTAGGCGAACCGATATTAAAGGATTCACCTGCTAAATCAATGATTTCTTCTTCAATGGTTTTGATACGTTGAGTTAAATCATCACCTTGTCGATAGAGTTCTTTCTGATCAACATTTAAACCTTGATATTCCATATCAGCAAGCACTTCAGATAATGGGATCTCTAATTCGTTTAAAAGTTCAAGTTGTTCTTGATCCTTTAATGTTTGGAGTTGGGATTTGCGAAGTTCAAAGATAGCTTTAGCCTTGGACACGATATGACGTTCGTAAATGGATGCTTCAGGTAGTGCTTTTTTTGCACCCTTACCATATACGACATCATCATAGAGAATATCTTCATAATTAAATGCCGAGACAATGCGCTTAAATTCCTCTTTACCCAGATGAGAATTGATTAAATAAGCCGATAACAAGAGATCATACGTTACACCACGCACATCAAATCCATGCCATAGTGCAAAGACTTTTGCTGCTTTATAATCATAAATCCATTTCGGTATCGATTCATCTTTGAGATAGTCTTTGAAGACAGACGATGTCAAGACAAATGATGCAGGTAAGAAAGCAAGAAGATCATGTGATGCTAAACCTACACCCCAAAGGTCTGCTTTGTGGTAGTTATAATCGGAGAGTTCAACATGAATGGCTAAATCGGGTTTTAAGATACGCTTTAAATCATCATCTTTGTCGATGATGATATAATTCCAATCAGCTTTCTTTTCCGTTGGAACTTCCATCTTTTTGACGAACACATGAAGATCAAGAGATTGGAAAAAAGCCATCAACTCGCTGAGCTTGATTGGTTCTTTTTTGACTGAATCATAGGTCACTTCGATGTCGCCATCAACATCAATCGTGACCAAATCTTTACTCATCTTTGCTAAATGTTCGTATGTTTGGATATTTTCGCCGAGTTTTCCTTTGATTTCATCTTTTTTCGCTAAGATGTTTTCTAAGGTACCATAGGTTTGCAGTAATTTCACTGCCGTTTTTTCACCGACTCCAGGGATTCCCGGAATATTATCGGAAGGATCACCCATCAGTGATTTGAGATCAATCATTTGTTCATGGGTCAATCCATAGGTTTCTAGTAGGGTTTTCGGATTAAAGGTTGCAACCTCAGTCATCCCTTTTTTTAATAAGTGAACGGTAATCTTCTCATCAACAAGTTGTAAGAGGTCTCTATCACTTGAATAGATGGAGACTTCAACACCATCTTTTGATGCACGTTTAGCGAGTGTTCCAATGATATCATCGGCTTCATAGCCTGCTTTTGAATAGGTTTGAACACCACATAAACGAATGTATTCATTAATGAGTGGAATTTGTTGTGCAAGTTCTTCTGGCATTTTCACACGACCGGCTTTGTAGCCTTCATAGGATAAATGTCTTTTTGTGGGTTCTTTCGTATCAAATGCGACCAATACGTCGGTGACTTCATCGGTGACGATTTTTTCAAACATGCCCACAAAAGCGAAGACGGCATTGGTGTAAATGCCTGATGCGGTTTGCATCAATTTCGCACCGGGATATGCTGTAGCATAGTATGCGCGAAATAAAATGGAATTGCCATCAATCAGTACCAATTTCTTCATGTCATAGTCTCCTTCTACTTTATTATAACATTCACATTTTTCAAACTTTTCCACAATGTTTGTGGAGAAAAAAAGGGTCATCCAATACGGAATTGACCCTTACCTTTTCCTTTACCTTTTTTGGCAGATGGCTGATTCATCAGCTTGGATGGGTTCTTTTGTAAGTTCTCCATGTCGCGTTCATCCATGTTCATCATTTTCTTCATCATTTTCTTTTGTGCATCAAGCGCTTGTCTTAACCTGTTGAGATCTGCGACACTCATGCCTGCACCTTTGGCAACACGTTCTCTTCTTCTGGAAGATGTATCGATCAGTTTGGGATCTTTTCTTTCATCTTCTGTCATGGAAGAGATTAAGGCTTGCATCTTATCAAACTGCTTATCATCAACTTGTGACATCGCTTGTTTCATTTGACCAACACCAGGTAGAAAACCTAAGATCTTTGAAATCGATCCCATCCGTTTAATCATTTTGAATTGCTTCATCAAATCATTATAGTTAAATGAATCTGACATGAGTTTATCCATCATGTTTTTAGCTTCGTCTTCATCAATTGCATCTGTTGCTTTTTCAATGAGTGTTAAAACATCACCCATACCTAATATACGTGATGCCATACGTTCGGGATGAAAAACCTCAAATGCATCCATTTTTTCGCCTGATGAAGCAAATTTAATGGGAATACCAGAAACTTCTTTAATGGAGAGTGCAGCACCCCCACGGGTGTCACCATCGAGTTTGGTTAAGATGGCTCCGGTTGCTTCTAACTGCTCATGAAATGATTTACAGATGTTTGCAGCATCTTGACCGGTCATCGCATCAACAGTCAATAATATTTCATTTGGTTTTGCAATGGCCTTAACATCGACAAGTTCTTGCATCATCTTTTCATCGATATGCAAGCGACCTGCAGTATCGATGATAACCACATCAAATTTTTTGTCTTTTGCGTATTGCAAACCTTCTTTAACGATCACACGCGCATCGATTAAACCACGATCAAAAACATCAACATCGATCTGTTTTCCGATGGTCTTTAATTGTTCAATCGCAGCGGGACGGTAGACGTCAGCAGCGATGAGTAAAACCGATTTTTTTTCATTCTTACGAATGTAGACGGCAAGTTTGCCAATGGCAGTTGTTTTACCAGATCCTTGAAGACCGATTGTCATAATGGTTGTCAAACCAGACATGTTATAGCGAATACCTTCAGCATCTTCACCCATAACACGTTTGAGTTCATCGTGTACAATTTTGACCACTTGTTGACCTGGGTTTAACCCCTTTAAAATCTTTTCACCGACTGCTTTTTCTTTGATGTTCGCGATAAAACTTTTGACAACTTTGAAATTAACGTCAGCTTCAAGCAAAGAAAGGCGCACTTCGCGCATCATTTCATCAATATCATTTTCATTGAGATACCCACGACCCGTTAGACGGCGCATCGCCATCTGTAAGCGTGAGGAGAGTGAATTTTCAGCCATTATTCATCCAACTTTCTAAGCTCATCAATCAGTTTCGCATCATATCCTTGTTCTAATTGACCAAGGATCGATTTTCTTTTTTCACGTTTTTCATAGAGTTTTAATGTTTGTTCATATTCCAACAGATGATCTTCAGCTTTTTTGATATGGTCGAAAACCGCATTTCGACTCACTTCAAAAACTTCAGCAATTTCCTGAAGGGAATAATCTTCAAAATAATAAAGTTTAAAATAGGCGATTTGTTTTTCAGTGAGTAAATCTCCATATAAATCGAAGAGTTGACCCATCCAAGCCTTTTTTTCAAACGATTCCATAGGACTCCTTAGAAGAAATCACGGAACAGTCCATAAATGTACTGTTCAATATCAAAGGGAACAAGATCATCAATCTTCTCACCTAAACCGACATATTTAATCGGCAAATGGTACATATGACGAATCGCTAGCACGATACCACCTTTGGCTGTACCATCGAGTTTTGTTAAGACAATACCTGAAACATCGGTAGCCTCTTTAAATACTTCTGCTTGACGCATCCCATTTTGACCTGTTGTTGCATCAATCACGAGCAGGGTTTCTTGAGGAGCATGAGGAAATGTCTTTTGAATAACTCGTTTCATCTTGGTTAGTTCATTCATCAGATTAACTTTGGTTTGAAGTCTTCCTGCTGTATCACATAAGACGACATCAATATGCTCTTTCTTTGCTTTTTCGAGGGCATCATAAAATACAGAAGATGGATCAGAACCAGCTTCCTTATAGAACACCGGTGTGTTACTACGTTTACCCCATTCGATCAATTGATCAATTGCACCTGCTCGAAATGTATCTCCGGCAACGAGCATCACTTTTTTTCCTTGATCTTTAAACTGTTTTGCAAGTTTACCAATGGTTGTTGTCTTGCCGACACCATTGACACCAACAAAAAGATAAATATTGGTTTCTCCCTCATCATATCGAAGATCGGTTTGAACAAGTTCACCTTTTAGATAAATTTCAAACATCTTATCAACGATCATTTCTGCGAGATCTTTAGGATCGGTGACGTGCTTACTTGAGACTTCTTTTTTAAGTTCATCAATAAAGTAAATGACTGTATCAATGCCGATATCGGCTTGGATGAAGAGTTCTTCAAGCGTATCAAAAAGATCATCATCGATGGTCTTTGATTGTGCAAGTAAGCTTTTAAGATTGCCAAAGTTTTCTTTGGTTTTATGCAATCCTAATTGATAGCGTTCATTTTTCGGTTTTCGTCCAAACAATTTCTGAAAGAGTCCCAAATTTTCACTCCTAATCCTGAGTTATTATACCATAATCAAAAAGAAAACCGAAAGTTATTCTTTCGGTAATTTTTTGACAAAACTTAAGAGTTCATCAAATTTGAGGTGTTGACTCATCTCATCGACATACTCAAGATAAACGATTCTTCTGTTTTCATCAAGAACGAAAACGGAACGCGCTTGTAAGCGTAATTCTTTAATGTTTGTGCCAAATTTACTCGCAAAATCTAAGTCGAGATGATCCGATAATGTGATGATATTGGGTAAACCAGCATTGCCACACCAGCGTGCTTGTGCAAAGGGTAAGTCATTACTGATGGTCAATACGGTCACATCTTGACGTTCTGCAAGTTCTTGATTGACAGTTCTTGCTTGCATATCACAGACCGTTGTATCGAGCGAAGGAACAACGTTTAAAATGATATAGCGTGACTTGTAATCTGAGAGACTCTTGACTTCACTTTTTGTATTCAGTGCATGGAAATCAGGTGCTAAATCGCCGACTTTTTTAGTTTCACCAAGCAAGGTGATAGGTTTTCCTTTGAATGTCTTCATGGGTTCCATCCTTCTTTCAATCTTCATTCTTATTATATCACATTTTTCGTTGTAGTGATGAAAATGAAATCCCCCTCTAGGGGAGAGGGGGATTAAGGGGATTTGTGTGCTTTTTCACACACCAAAGGGGATAAGTAGCATCCTCGTTGGATGCAACATGATTTTATCATGTTTGTATGAGGATGTAAAGGATAATCAAAAATCAGTCTTTTTTCACATATTTACATGAAGGAAACCCAGAACATGCTGTAAACTCACCATATTTAGACTTTCTGATGACAAGTGGTTTTCCACAAACCGGACACATTTCGCCTGTTTGTCTTGGTCCTATCTTTTTCATTTCACGTTCTGCTGTTTCGACCATCGGAATAAAGCTGTTATAAAACCTGGATATGAGATGTGAACCTTTTTGTTTACCCTCAGCAATTTCATCTAGGACAGTTTCCATCCGTGATGTATACTCGACATTGATGATTTTATTGAAGAACAGATCGAGTTGTTCGACGGTCAATCGACCTTGTTTGGTAGGTTTAAATCTTTTTTCTTCAAGTTCAACGTAATCACGATTTTTAAGTGTCTGAATAATTTGTGCATAGGTTGATGGTCTTCCAATCCCTTGAGCTTCGAGTTCTTTAATAAGTGTTGCTTCTGAGTAGCGTGTGGGTGGTGTGGTAACCTTTTCGATGGCCTGAACATCTTTAGTGTTCAATGCTTGACCAATCGTCATCGATGGCAAAATTTTATCCTTTGATTTTTGATCAGTAAAAAGTCGTGTATGTCCATCAAAGCGTTCAACAGATCCTTCAACAAGATAGGCATGACCACTTGATTCTAGGGTGACCTTTGTGACATCAAAGATTGCAGGTGCCATGAGTGATGCTAATGCTCGATTGTAAATACGTTTATATAGGCGATATTCATCTTTACTTAAATAAGGTTCGAGTGATTCTGGTGTTCTCTTCAATGATGTTGGACGAATGGCTTCATGGGCATCTTGTGCATTCGCTTTGGTTGAGACGGTATATTTTCCTAAGTACTTAGGACCATATGTTTCTTCAATGACATGTTTGGCTTCTTCAATGAAAGGTTCTGCTAAGCGATTGGAGTCTGTGCGCATGTAGGTAATCAAACCGATGAGTTCACCATGGATTTCTTTACCTTCATAGAGTGCTTGTGCAACCATCATCGTGCGTGAAGGGTTCATGTAGAGGTTTTGAGAAGCATCCTGTTGAAGTGTTGATGTGATAAAGGGAGCTTTCGGTTGTTTTTTCGATTCCTTAACTTGAATATCTTTCACAATAAAGGGATTAACTGATTCTAGAACAATCTGGTCAGCTTCTTCTTTTTGAATCCGCTTCTTTTCTGGAATGATATAATCCGCTTTAAAATGTGGGAAAATGGCTTCAATTTCATAGTATGTCTCAGGAATAAAAGCTTCGATCTCTTTTTCTAGATCAACAATCAATTTGAGTGCAACAGATTGAACACGACCTGCTGATTTTGATTTAATCTTGGATTGAAGAAGTTTGGATAATTTAAATCCAATAATACGATCAAGGATTCGTCGTGCTTCTTGAGAATAGACAAGGTGTTGATCAATCGGGCGTGGATGATGTAAAGCTTCTGTTACAGCTGGTTTTGTGATTTCACGAAAAACGATGCGATTAGGTGATGTCGGATCAAGATTAAGAAGTTCAGCTAAGTGCCAACCGATGGCTTCACCTTCACGGTCAGGGTCGGTTGCAAGTAGAACTTCGCGACCTTTTGCTTTCGCTTTGAGTTCACTCACCAATGCTGCTTTTCCTTTAATAATAATATAGTTAGGTTTAAAATGATGTTCGATATCAAGACCTAGTCCGTCGACACCCGATGTTGCAAGATCGCGCACATGACCTTTTGAAGATAAAACAAGCACATCGTTACCGACGTAGCTCGCGATTGTTTTTGCTTTTGATGGTGATTCCACAATAATGAGTTTCTTACTCAAGGACATCACTTCCGTTTCCATATCAATTATAGTGTAAACATTTGAATTGTCAAGAACAAAATCAAGAGGATTCTTTCATATATATTTTGAAAATATATATCTTTTTTTCTACCACTTTATGCTACCTTTTGGCAAGCATTTTTACTTGTGAGAGCTTTTCATCTCCCATTTTTTCACATAATAAAAGGGTCTTTCGACCCCTAATCATCATAGGTAAATAAGTCTTTATGCAAGAGTTCTTTCACGGGTTGATATGTTTTTCGATGGATGGGTGTAGGACCATATGTCTTTAATGCTTCAAGATGTTCCTTGGTTGGATACCCTTTATGTTTTTTAAAACCATATTGTGGGAAGAGTTTATCCATCTCTATCATGTACGCATCGCGTGTTGTTTTTGCAACAATGGATGCTGCTGCGATTGAGACTGATTTGGCATCCCCTTTGATAATGGCTTGCATCGGTATATCAATTTCCATCGGCATGGCATCAGTTAAGATATAATCGGGTTTGATTTTAAGCTGTTTGATCGCTGAAAGCATCGCTTCTCTGCTCGCACGATAAATATTGATTAAGTCAATCTCCTCAACAGAACTGATACCTATACCTATAGCAAGCGATTTTTCTTTGATTTCAAGTAAAGCAAGATCGCGTTCTTTTTCAGTTAACTGTTTAGAATCATTGACATAAGTGAAGGTCTCACCCCTCTTTAAAATGACCGCTGCAGCAACCACAGGACCCGCTAAAGGACCTCGCCCTGCTTCATCTACACCAGCAATCAAGGTGTAGCCTTGATCATAGAGTTCTTTTTCATAACGATACATGTGTAAATCGGTCAAAAGAAAGCCCTCCTAGTTGTTTATTTCGAATATCGGTCAAGATGATTTGCGCAATTCTCGATTCATCAATTTCGCCACCCTTGATCAGTGCACCACGAAGTTTACCAATGGTGTAAAGCATATCTTCAAGTGATTCATCTTTTTCGATACCATAACGCATCTTTAATCGATCAGGATAATAGGCTTGTAGAAATTGTAGTGCATAATAAACAACATCTTCTTCGGGTAAAATTTTATCTTTAATAGCACCGGTGATGGCTAAATGATAACCCACTTTCGGATCATCAAATTTAGGCCATAGTACACCTGGTGTATCGAGTAATTCAAAATCATCACCCAACTTAATCCATTGTTGGCTCTTGGTCACACCAGGGGTGTTTGCCGTTTTAGTGGCAGATGTTTTCGAAATTTGGTTAATCAATGTGGATTTGCCAACATTGGGGATACCTAATATCATGGTGCGAAGAGCACGCGTCTTTAATCCTTTCGCTTGTTCTTTTGCAAGCTTTTCTTTTAAAATTTCTTCAGCAAATCCTCTGATTTTATGAACGTTTTTACCACTTTGTGCATCAATCTTGAGTGTATGAA
>CALKAH010000146.1 GCA_937983315.1 uncultured Acholeplasmataceae bacterium
AGATCGTATTCGGTGACTGGAGTTCAGACGTGTGCTCTTCCGATCTGGCAAGTAGGTTCTTATTGACTTGAACAAGACCCATGTAATATAGACCAATAATCACAACAGAGACACCTAATAAAATCCATAAAATCGTCGAATACATCGAAGCTTGTGATTGGAGTGGGATTGCGACACGCAAGATATTTTGATCATCGAGTCGTGTTGCCATATACACGAGTTCAATACCGATGGTTGCTGAATTTCGAGTCGTCATTGAGCCCAGATTTTGAATCTCTGGTCGTCCGCTCTTATCCTGACCAATTTCAGGGTCATGTGAGTCAGCTAAGACAATGCCATCCTCATCGAGAATCGTAATGCGTCTTCCACTTTCTGTTGTAAATTCTAAAACAAAATCAGTTGGAGAACCCGAAAATGCATCATACTCGAGTTGGACTTCTTCTAAGACAAGTGACACCATGGATCTTGTTTGTTGTTGCCAAAACGAATATAAACTGATCATGACAACCAAAAAGAACACCAAAAAGGCGCTGATCATGAGCATGATATTGTTTCTTATGAGTTGTCTTTTCATATCAGTTGATACCCAATACCCCGGATGGTTTGAATCGAAACTTGTGCATGATGTTCTGATAATTTTTCACGGAGTGCTTTGATATGCATATCTAATGTACGCGTTTCACCAATGAAGTCTGTTTCCCATACATCTTTAAAAATCGTTTCCTTGGAAACCACATTTTTTTGTTGTTTGAGTAATAATTTCAAGATCGCATACTCTTTATTAGTCAGATAGACAAAGACATCACCAATCAAGAGTTGATGTTTCTTATCATCTAATACAACATTGGCTAAACTATATTTTCTTTCATCTGTTTGCTTACGTAATTTGGATTGAATGCGGGAAGTCAATTCTAAAACGCCAAATGGTTTAGTCATATAGTCATCAGCACCATGATCAAGTGCCATCACTTTATCCATTTCACTTTGGAGTGCAGAAACAACCATCACTGGAATATTTTGATCGTTTTTTCGAATCCAACGTAAAACGTCCATACCCGGTCGATCCGGTAGCATCAAATCAAGTAAGATCATATCAGGTTTTTCACGTTCAAATGCCATCATAAAAGCTTCGGCTTTTTGAAATCCTCGACCGGTCAATCCTGCATGTTCAATTGTTTTTTCGATGACATAACCAATCGCTTGATCGTCTTCGAGATAATAGATGAGAGGCATCATATCCCTCCTAGAAAAGCAGTGTATTTTTATGTGTACCTCTTACCATAAAAATGATCCATTGTGCAATATTGACCGCATGGTCACCCACACGTTCAAAGTATTTAGCAACCATTAAGATATAAATCGCTTCATTGGGTTCGATGGCATCTGATTTCAGTTCAGAAGTCATTTTGTTGATCAACATCTGAAAAAGGTCATCCACTTCATCATCTTGATCGATGACTTCTTTAGCAAGCTTTTCATCAACCTTGACTAACCCTTCAATACTTTTTAAGACCATTTGTTCAACCAGTTCAGCCATCTTCGATGTGATAGGCATGACGCGTTGATTTCTGGAATCGGTAAGATGAAGTGTCATTTCAGCAACATCACTGGCGTGATCACCGATTCTCTCTAAGTCTGTGATCAGCTTTAAGATTCCCGTGACCAAACGAAGATCGGAAGCAACAGGTTGTTCTTTCCAAATAATCTTAAGTGCTTTTTTTGCGATTTCTTCTTCATATTTATCGACTTCTTCATCCTTTTGAATGACTTCTTTGGCAAGGACTAAATCGTTTGTTTTAAAAGCTTTTAAACCTTCTCTCAAATTGGCAAGTGCAAGATCTGCCATATGAGCAACTTCTTTTTTTAAGTCTTCAATTGAAGACAATAATGACTGTCTTAATGTCATGGTTATATCCTCCATTATACCATATTATCCGAAGCGTCCAGTGATGTATTCTTCTGTTTTCTTGTGTTCTGGTGTTGAAAATACGTGTGCTGTTTCCCCATATTCAATGAGTTCACCAAGAAGAAAGAATGCTGTTTTATCAGAGATGCGTGCAGCTTGTTGCATGTTATGCGTCACAATAATGATCGTGTAGTTCTTTTTAAGTTCAATGATCAGATCTTCGATTTTTGCAGTAGCAACTGGATCGAGTGCGGATGTGGGTTCATCCATTAAGATGACTTCTGGTTTCATCGCAATCGTTCGTGCAATACAAAGTCGTTGTTGTTGACCACCAGATAAGGAAAGTGCAGACTCTTTTAACCGATCTTTGACTTCATCCCATAATGCAGCTTGTTTGAGTGATTCAACAACAATATTCTTTAACTCCGTTTTATCCTTAATGCCTTGACAACGTGGTCCATATGCAATATTATCAAAAATACTCATGGGAAACGGATTGGGTTTCTGAAAGACCATGCCTACTCGTTTTCGTAGACCGATAACATCAATTTTATCATTATAAATGTTTTGATCATGAAACACAACATCGCCTTCAATACGGCATGAGTCAATTAAGTCATTCATCCGATTGAGGGCACGTAAAAATGTTGACTTCCCACATCCAGATGGTCCAATGAGTGCTGTGACTTCATGCTCATAGATCGGCAATTTGATATGTTTTAATGCTTGAGTTTCACCATAATAAAGATTGAGATTTTCTATGTTGAAAATGGGGTTTATAGTTTGTGTCATGATAATACACCATACCTTTTCATGAAATTCTTAGAAATCAGTTTAATACTT
>CALKAH010000147.1 GCA_937983315.1 uncultured Acholeplasmataceae bacterium
CACCGAGATCTACACTCTTTCCCTACACGACGCTCTTCCGATCTGGGCAATCTTTTAGGATATATGGGTCATGGAAAACATCTCATCGCGATGGATGGCCACATCGATACCGTGGGTATTGGTGAAAAAAAGAACTGGACCTTTGATCCTTATGAAGGCTATGAAAATGACAAGGAAATTGGAGGTCGTGGAACAAGCGATCAAGAGGGTGGCATGGCATCGATGATCTATGCCGCAAAGATCATCAAGGATTTAAAACTTGAAGATGAATATACCTTACTCGTCACAGCAACCGTTCAAGAAGAAGATTGTGATGGTTTGTGTTGGCAATACATCATTGAACAAGACAAAATCAAACCAGAATTTGTGGTGATCACAGAACCCACTTCATGTCGTATTTATCGTGGTCATCGTGGTCGCATGGAAATCAAAGTTTCAACCCATGGTATCAGTTGTCATGGTAGTGCACCTGAACGAGGAGATAATGCAATCTTTAAGATGGCACCTATTCTTTTAGAACTTCAAGCACTGAATGAAAAACTCAAACACGATGATTTTCTAGGTAAGGGTACATTGACTGTGAGTGAAGTCTTCTTTAGTTCACCATCACGATGCGCGGTAGCAGACGGTTGCACAGTCTCAATTGATCGAAGACTCACACATGGAGAAACTTATCAATCAGCCATTAAAGAAATCGAAGCGTTACCCAGTGTCAAAAAAGCGAAGGCTACCGTTGAGATGTACACGTATGAAAGACCTTCGTATACAGGATTAGTCTATCCAACCGATTCATACTTCCCAACTTGGGTCATACCTGCTGAACACCATGTATGTCAAAGTGTAGTTGCTGCTTATGAAGGATTATTCAACACAAAACCCATCGTTGACAAATGGACATTCTCAACCAATGGTGTATCTATCATGGGTCGACACAACATCCCATGCATCGGTTTTGGTCCTGGTCACGAAGAAGAAGCACATGCTCCAAATGAAAAGACGTTTAAAGATGAACTTGTTCAAGCCTGTGCCATGTATGCAGCACTTCCAGGTATGTATATTCAAGCAATCAAAGGAGAGAAAAAATGAAACCACTATTTAAAGGAAGACATTTCATCACGTTAGAAGAATGGACGAAAGATGAGATCAATACTTTACTTGAAGTATCGAAAGATCTAAAGCATAAATTTTTAAACAACATTCCTACACCTTATCTCTTACATAAAACAGCATTCTTAATGTTCTTTGAACAATCAACACGGACCAGAAATTCAATGGAAGCAGGTTTAGCACAACTCGGTGGACATGCAACATTCTTAGATACATCCATGATGCAGATTTCTCATGGAGAAAGTGCGAAGGATACAGCAGTGATTCTATCTTCCTATGGTCATGGTATTGCATGTCGTAACTGTTTTTGGGGTGTCGGTAATAAATACTTACGTGAAATGGCAGCTAACTCTACAGTCCCCATCATGAATCTTCAATGTGATTTATTCCATCCGATGCAAGCTCTTGCTGATTTGATGACGATACAAGAAGTAACACCTACAACAAAACATCTCAAGGTGTCGATTATATGGGCATATGCGAAGAGCCATAAAAAGCCTATCAGTGTTCCCCTTTCACAAATCTTACTCTTCCCACGATATGGGATTGATGTCACTTTAGCTTATCCTCTTGGTTATGATTTACCCGATTGGGCGATTGAAAAAGCGAAGAAGAATGCCAAAGAAAACGGTGGATCCTTTAGAATCACACATGACATGGAAGAAGCATATCGTGATGCAGACATTGTCATTCCTAAGAACTGGGGTAGCTGGGTCAATAATCAATCGACGGTTGTTATTGATGATCTCTTAGAGTCCTACAAAGGATGGAAATGTACTGAAGAGATGATTAAACTTGCTAAACCCAATGTAAAATACATGCATGCCCTTCCTGCAGATCGAGGAAATGAAGTGGAAGATTCAGTCATCGATGGACCTCATTCCATCGTCTATCAAGAAGCTGAAAACAGACTTCATACCGCAAAAGCCGTCATGGCAATGACAATGGGTGATAAGTAAATGAAAAGGGATGATCTCATGTGAGGTCGTCCCTTCTTGATTTAATAAATTTGTTTTTCTTTTTCCTGATATTCTTTAAAGAGTTTTAAGCAAGCCCGCCGATGTTCTTCTTCAAGAATTAAATCTTTACTTTCAATTTCCTTTTGACGCATGAGATCGTAGATCATGTCATCACGAAAACCAATGTTTTCAGCATCTTTGGGTGTGCATCCATAAATGACGTGTTTGATGTTGGACCATACAATCGCACCTAAACACATCGGACATGGATAACACGATGTTACAAGCGTGTAGCCTGTTAAATCATGTGTTCCTAAAAGTTTTCCTGCTTGTCTAATCGCATTGATTTCTGCATGTGCGGTTGCATCATGGTCGTGTAAAACAGAGTTTGATGCAACGACAAGAACATGCCCTTCTGGATCAAGGATGGCAGCACCAAAGGGCCCTCCGATGTTTTGATTCATCGTATCACGTGCTTTTTCAATCGCAAGTTTCATGGCTTTACTCGTATCGAATGTGGAGCTCAATTCAACACCTCTTGGATTCAATTTTTCGTTCTTTTGTATCTATAGTATACTCTATAGGCTTCCTTTTGTGAGAAAAATCATCGATAAAAACCAAATGATATGATAAGCTCCCTTGTTGATTGAAGAAAGTTAAGGTATCATGGATATGAATTGATGAGGTGAACCATGAAGAAAAGTGATTTTATTTGGATAGTGATCATTGTTGTAATCTCTCTTTTTATTTTTTTACCTTTCACGAATCCTTTTTTTACAAAGTGGACGACAGACTACCCATATCTGATGGGTTTTTTAAAGACGATGATCCTTGCAAGCATGGGTGAAATGCTTGTTAAACGTATTAAAACAGGTTTTTATACCAAGGATCCAGGACTATGGATGAAAGCCATCATCTGGGGATTATTAGGGATGGCCTTTGTGTTTGTCTTTCCTCTTTTTGATGGGGGTATCAAAGCCGTCTTTCATGATCAAACCGTCTTTGAACATGCGTTTTTAAACACATTGTTCTACGCATTCATGGTGAGCTTGTCGATGAATCTGATCTTCGCACCGACATTTATGATGTTACATCGTGTGACAGATACCTATATCCATTTATCACAGGGCTTGATCAAACAATTCAAACACGTGAAGCTCGATCAGGTTGTTAACACGATCGATTTCAAATTTTTCTTTTCATTTGTTATTGCAAAAACAATTCCTCTCTTTTGGATTCCAGCACATACAATCACGTTTATGTTACCCTCAACGTATCGTGTTCTGATGGCAAGTTATCTTTCAATCCTTTTGGGAATCCTCTTGAGTATTAAAAGAACATAACTCATTTTTCGTGTGAAAAAGCATGAAATTTTCATGATTTTTTCACGTTATTTTCTCTTTTCATCCCATAAAGTACCATCTTTTATCGATTTCTTCTTTGGATGATAAAAACATCAATGAAAGTCAAACTAAGGGTTGAAATAAAGCGCTTTCATTGTATAATAGATATGGTGAAGAACGAAAATGATATTCTTACGATCATCATGTACTATCAATCAATGTTGATCCATATTATCTGTATCATTTCCAAACGGTGATCAAAAAAAACCGTTGATTTTTTCATGTGAAAAATGAGCAATAGCTCCGTTTAGATAAGAAAGAGAGGAACTACAAATTGTTTAAAAGTACGTATCTTATCAATGTTTATGCTGACCTTCAAAAACGTTATCAGGATCAGCCCGAGTTTCTTCAAGCCGTTGAAGAATTTTTAACATCACTGGATTTACTTGTTGATAAGGATCCACGCATTCAAAAGAACGCTATCGTTGAACGTATTGTTGAACCCGAACGGATGATTAAGTTTAGAGTCTCTTGGGTTGATGATTCAGGAAATGTTCAAGTCAACCGTGCGATGAGAGTTCAATTCAACTCTGCGATTGGGCCATACAAAGGTGGTATTCGTTTCGATAAATCTGTCAATGAATCCATCATGAAGTTCTTAGCCTTTGAACAAACATTTAAAAACTCACTCACCTGTTTACCGATGGGTGGTGCAAAGGGTGGATCTGATTTCGATCCAAGAGGTAAGAGCGATAATGAAATCATGCGTTTCTGTCAAGGGTTTATTCTTGAACTCTATCGCCATATCGGACCAAGAATGGACGTACCTGCAGGGGATTTAGGTGTAGGTGCACGTGAAATTGGTTACATGTATGGCATGTATAAGCGTATTGAAAATGAGTTTAGTGGAACCTTTACATCAAAAGGTATCGAGTCTGGTGGTTCACTTGGTCGTGCAGAAGCGACTGGTTATGGATTATGCTATTTTGTTGAAGAAATGTTAAGAGTCTTCAAGAAAGATAACTTTAAGAATAAGCGTGTGATCGTCAGTGGTGCTGGTAAAGTTGGATCGATGGCTGCTGAAAAAGCGATTCAGTTAGGTGCTAAGGTCGTTGCTATCTCGGATATCTCTGGTGTGATTCATGATGAAAATGGTATCGATATTGAACTTATCAAGAATTTATCGAAGACTAATCAAACCGTTGTTGATAAGTATAAGACCTATCATCCTGAAGCGATTTATAGCCCCAATACTAAAGATATTTGGAAAATTCCATGTGATATCGCAATGCCTTGTGCAACTCAAAATGAAATTTATTTAGATTCTGCTGAAGAACTTGTGAAGAATGGATGCTGGTTAGTTGCTGAAGGTGCAAACATGCCTACAACGATCGAAGCTACCAAGTATTTTAGAGAACACAATGTCTTATTCGCACCAGGTAAAGCATCGAATGCGGGTGGTGTTGCCGTCTCTGGACTTGAAATGACTCAAAATGCGACCTTCCAAAACTGGAGTTTTGAAGAAGTAGACCAAGAATTACATAGAATTATGAAGCGTATCTTTAACAGATGCCATGAAGCATCATTGAAATATACCGGTAGACCAGATGATCTCATTTCAGGTGCAAACATCGCAGGTTTCATGAAGGTATATGAAGCGATGCTACAACAAGGTGTATAATAGAATTCATGAAGTTTGAATAACCCCGAAGTTCGGGGTTTTCTTTTTGTTTTGTGATCTGATCATCAGCTCAAACTTCATGGGTGAAAGGGAGACGAAAGTGTGATAGAATGGTTTTAACAAGGAGTTGATGACATGTACCCATTTTTATTACCTGAAATATTTGGATATACGATACCTCTCTATGATGTGTTCGTTTTTATCGGGATTACGATGATGCTTATCTATGTGATTCGTCGTTTTGATTTGAAGGACGGCTATTCGAAGAAACAAACGAATCGTATTGTGATGTTAATCGTTGCAAGTTTGATCTTTGCACTCGTATTTTCACTTTTACTTGATGCTGTGTTTCACACGATTAAAGAGGGTGAATGGACATTTGGAACTGTTAGTTTCTTAGGTGCTTTGATCGGTGGATTTACTGCCTTCTTAGTCCTCATGAAATACGGATATAAAGATTCAAACAA
>CALKAH010000148.1 GCA_937983315.1 uncultured Acholeplasmataceae bacterium
TTTCAGACGTGTGATCTTCCGATCTCGTCAATGGCAGATTACGTGAGCTTTCCTACATTGAAACCAAAGATGCATCGGTTGAATTTCTTGGCTTCGATCACCCCGATGCCATTCGTATGTATGAATCAACCCTACGCTATGTCGTTGCTATGGCGATTAAGCGCTTATTACCCAGTGCAAAAGTACGATTTAATTACAGTATTTCACGATCGATTTTAGCCGTTCTTGATCAGTACGATGGTCCAACGAACGCTGCTGTTGTCAAAGCAATCAAAGATGAAGTCAATCGTATTATCACAAGTAACTACACGATCACACGAAAGCGTGTATCGATTGGTGAAGCAACCAAACTTTATACTGATTTAAACATGCCTGATAAAGTTGCTATCCTCGAATATCGCGAAGAAGATTATGTCAACCTCTATGCCTGTGATGGTTATATTAACTACATGTTTGGTTATATGCTTCCTGAAACTGGATTGCTTTCCGCATTTGAAATGTTTCCGTATCACCCAGGTTTTATCATTCAATATCCACGTGCTGAACTCAATGGTCAAATCCCTAAGTTTGTTGATGAACCAACCTTCGGTCAAGCGCTTAAAGAAGCCGCTAAATGGGGTAAAATCATCCAAGGTAATTCGATTGCAAAAATCAATGACTATGCCAAAGATTATGCATCAGCCGTTGATTTTGTGAACATGTGCGAAACAAAACATAACCATCAACTGAATGAACTGGGTAATCTCATCCAAAATAACATAGAAAATATTCGCTTAATCGGTATCGCTGGTCCTTCATCTTCAGGAAAAACGACATTCTCAAACCGTCTTCGTGTGGAATTAATGTCAAGAGGGCTTAAACCTGTGATGATCTCGATTGATGATTACTATTTAGGCAAACATCTCGCTCCTAAAAATGAAGATGGATCACCTGATTTAGAACACATCGATGCACTTGATGTTGAGCTTTTCAATCATGATATGTTAGCTCTCATTCAAGGACAAAGTGTCACATTACCCAAATTTAACTTTAAAACAGGAAAACGTGAACAAGGTAAAACGATTCATTTAGAAGAAGACACCCCCATTATTATTGAGGGGATACATGCACTCAATGAAAAATTGACACGAAGCATCCCTAAACATCAGAAATTCCAAATCTATATCGCACCTCAAACGCAGCTTCATATCGATGATCATAATCCGATTAGTATCACTGAACTTCGTTTACTTCGCCGGATTGTACGCGATCAAAAATACAGAAATGCATCAGCCATCGATACGATGAATATGTGGCCATCCGTGCGTCGCGGTGAGTTCCAGTGGATATACCCATTCCAAAAAGAAGCGAACTATGTCTTCAATTCAGAATTATCGTATGAACTCGCTGTGTTAAAGAAACATGCTGTTGCTCAACTTCAAGCCATTCCACGCGACAACAAACACTTTATTACCGCCAACCGTTTACTCAAATTCTTGAAATACTTCAACAATATCGATGATGACATCGTACCATGCAACTCCCTCTTAAGAGAATTCATCGGGGGATCAAGTTTTCACCACTAGGAGATGATGGCTATGAAAGCCTTAGGGAATATGGAGCGTATCCAAATCCATCAGGATGTGATGATGTTACTTTTATCACTCTATGAATCGAAAGGTAAATCGTTTTATTACGATGATCTTTTCAGTCGTGATAGTCATGCATTTGAAAAGAAGACGATGGAACAAAATCTGATTGCGATTGCTCGAATTTTAAAACTGGAGATGACCGATGCTCGCATTCGGTTATTCGCAAAAAAACCGATGTCTCCACGCACCAAAGATGAACACCTTTTAGCGAATGTCAAACAAGCACTCCATCAACTTCATAAGCGACCAGAAGACTTTGAACTTTTAGTCAATGAAGTGGGCAATTTGATCAAATTGTTATCGAAGAATACGGATGCCATCACTTTTATGAGCTACGAACGCGAAGAAGAAGGTATGCTAAAAACCAAGAAAGCATCCAAAAAAGATGACTTGGAAAAATTGATGCAACTCTTTGAAAAAAATCTTCGCACGAAAAAGTATGAATTGACGCAATTGATCACCAATTTCTATGTTGACTTTTTAAACATGAATATCCTTTCAACGCATCAGGAATTAGTGGCATTGATCTTGCTTTATGCACTCATCGCCAAAGATTTTTCAGTCTTCAAATACGTATCTTTCTTTAAATACCTACAAAATGAACGTGAAGGATGGAAATCAGGTGTCATCACTGCATCCTATTATTGGTCATCAGGGTATGCACAGACAGAAATGTTATCGCGAATCCTCCTTCAAATCTTGATTGCAAGCTATGAAGAAGTCGATGATATGGCGCATGAATATGTGTTTGAAAAAGAACTCAATAAATCCAATAACATCGAAAATAGCATTCTCAAACTCGATGAAATCTTCTCTAAAGAAGATCTTCGTAAACGTCATCCTAATGTCAGTGATGCAACCATCGACCGCACACTGAAGCGCTTGAAGGATGAAGATAAGATCAGACCTTTGGGTAAAGGAAGAAGTTCGAAGTGGCAGCGCATTGTCACGGGTCATCGCAAGTTTGGTATGGAACAATTATCACTCTTTAACGATTAAGGCTTCGGCCTTTTTTGTTTATTTTATGCATTATTTTAACTAATTAATAGGGTCCGTGTTATAATCAACGTGGAGGTTAACGTGATGAATCTTAACCATATTAAAAAGCTTCGTGAAGAAACTGGTCTTGGTATGTTAGAGGTCAAAAAGGCTTTGCAAGAAGCTCATGATGATCTCGAACAAGCGCGTATCATCTTAAATCAACAAACAACCAACAAAGAGTCCTCCGCTAGAGTCGCATCGAAGGGTCTCACCGGTATCGTGACTAAAGGAGATCAAGCGATTCTCTTTGAAGTAAACGCTGAGACTGACTTTGTCTCCAAGCATCCCTCGTTTATCGAAATGATGGATGTATTAGGCACCCATTTGATGTCATCCAAAGCGATGACTGTACAGGATGCGAAAAGAAGTCAAATGGGTGATGTCATTGTTGAAGACTATATCAATAAAATCGCTCATCTCGTCAAAGAAAATGTTTACTTAAGACGGTTTCATCGCATCAAAAAACAATCTTTTCAAACATTCTATACCTATAAGCATCAAGGTGGAAAATTATCTGTACTCCTGATCACGTCTCATGTAGATGATGACATCGGTAAAAAAATAGCGATGCATATCGCATCACATGGTCCTAAGTACTTATCCTTTGATGAACTCGATCAAAACACCATCGATGATGAAGTCATGATGCTAAAAAAAGAAGGATTTATTGGAGATCAAGAAGAGGTCAACACTTACCTTCGTGGATTATGTTTACTCGATCAGGTTTACTTATTTGATCCACAAAAACGTGTTAAAGATGTGCTTTCTGGTTTAAAAATCATCGATTTTTATCGATTTGAACTTGGACAAGGTATTGAGAACAAGCTCAACTGTCGACTTGATATCCCCTGTGATGGATCAACCATCACCGTGACACCATCTTTTAGGAAAGGAGGAACATGGTCATGAAATTGAAGAAGAATGTCGGTAAACTCGATCAAATCATTCGTTATGTTCTTGCATTAGGTCTTGTTATCTTAAGTGTTGTTCTACCTCTTTACTGGTTACTGATCCCTGCAGCAATCTTAGTCTTTACAGCACTCTTTAGTTTTTGTGGTTTATACACCCTCTTTGGAATCAATACCTGCAAAGTTGAAAACAGTCAAAAATAACCAAGCACATCGCTTGGTTTTTTTTTAGTGTAATCATGATATACTAGGTATAATCGTTGATTTAAAGGGGGATTTATATGTTTATACAAAAGCCGTGGACAACGCTTCGTTATGTCATGCTCATCCTTGGTGTTGTCATGTTTATTTTCCAAGTGATTACCATCATCGCACAGCTCTCGTTAAGTGTTGGTCAAATCAGTATCAATCTTTTTATCATCCTCACCTGGGTAGCGATTATATCCTTGGTGTTGATTCATCCAAGGTATCGAAAAGTCATCGGTGTCATGTTGATATTCGTTTTTCTATCTCAAGCATTTCAGATTGTGATGAGTTTGATCTCTATTCTATCGATGCAAATTCCAACACGTGGCATCTTATTTCTGATCTATCAATTGATTCATGCGCTATTAGCTATAGGGATGATGGGCTATGTTTTCTTAAGAAAGAAAATGTTTGAACTCGTCGACATCATTTTTCCTATTATTTTAATGGTGATGATCCTTCCTTTTTTCGGGATGAATATTGTTCAACTGATGATGATACAATGGTCCGATATCTATCAACCAGAAATCCTTGTTTTATATCGATTATCAACATTCGCAGTGTTCATTCAATTGATGTTTTACGTCCTTATTTTTATGTACGTCTGTGATGTTTACTATAACTACAGAAATGATTTTTCAGCAACAAAACTTTCACCCATCGAATATGCTGATCAACATGATGCGTTAAAATTGCGCTATGCTAACGGTGAAATCACTGCAGAAACCTATGAAAAGGAAAAGAAACGATTATTGAGTCGGACCTAAAAAAAGCTCAACCCTATTGGGCTGAGCCGACGAACATACCATTTTGTAAAATTTTCATCACATTATCCGTGATACGATCAAGATCAAGATCGGTTAAGGTTTCTCTAAAGAGAACCTGTAATCCAACGAAGTTCGAAATACCCATCAGGATATATGAGAGTGTTTCTAGGTCAACATCGTCCCTAACTTCACCATGGTGAACAGCAGAGGTGAGTTGTCTGACATAGTCTCTGCTAAATGTTTCATAGTATTCACGGAAAAGTTCTTTATCTGCAAACATCGATTCCCAAATGATACGATAAGCAAGCGGATCTTTCCATGCGAACTTGAGGAAAGCTCTAATCCCTAATCTTTCCTTTTCGTAACGTGTTTGTGCTCCTTGAATCCCTTCAGAGATCGCCTTTCTAATCAAATGACGATATTTCATAAGAAGGTAGGAATAAAGTGCAAATTTATCATCAAAATATAAATAGAATGTTCCGGTTGCAATTCCTGATTTTTCTATGATTTCATTGATTGATGTTGCTTGATAACCATTTTTGGAAAACAGTTTTTTCGCTGTATCAATGATATGATCAAATGTTTTTTGTCCATCTTTACGTTTTGGAAGACGGTAATTGACCTGGTCCATCGTATCACCCACCTATAAGTGTAATGCAAAAACGCAAAAATTACAATGAAAAAATATTCACGTTTCATCTTTGATTTATCAAAAATTATTTTTATTCTTTCAAAAAGAATCGCTTAATGAAGAAGATTTATCCTTGATTTTTCATTTTTTCTTCGTCGATGTCGTGTTACGAATGATTATTCATATTGATCTCACGATCGATGATAGACTTATCACGATCACACCTTATTCGTTTGGATGAACATCTGTGACGAGTGTGAAATGATCCATTTTTCAATCATCATTGATCAATACCAACGAGAGGTTTTTCACCTCTTTTTTTATTTTCTATTTTCCTAACATGAATTCACTCTCACAATTGTTGACAAAGCGCTTTCTATGTGATAGAATAAAGGCGTATTATGAATAAGTATTCACATTATAAAAAAGCGGTTACAAAGTGATAAATCCCTTTATAAAGCCATCGAGGTTGATTTTTCATGATGTAATGTGTTTTTTATGAAAAATTGAAAACGCTTTTAGGAGGAGCAATTCTATGAAAAAGGTTTATGTCATTGGGGCAAAGCGTAGCGCAATTGGGTCTTTTTTAGGTACCCTTTCTACACTTCACCCAGCAGATTTCGGTTCACAAGTCTTAAAACAACTCTTACATGAGACCAACATCAACAAAGCAGACATTGATGAAGTCTTAGTCGGTAATATTTTACCCGCTGGTCTTAAACAAGGTGTCGCTCGTCAAGTTTCAATTTTATCAGGTATTCCATCATCTGTTCCTGCATATGGAGTCAATATGGTATGCGGTAGTGGGATGAAGAGTGTGATGAATGGTTATACCAACATCGCATTAGGTTTACATCAACTCGTTGTTGCCGGTGGTGTTGAATCCATGAGTAATACACCATACCTCGTCACCAGTCAAGTAAGAAGTGGTCTTAAGATGGGTGAACAAACGATGCGTGATCATATGCTTTATGATGCATTAACGGATGCATTTGAAGGGTATCATATGGGCATTACCGCAGAAAACATTGTTGAAAAATATGGATTAACGCGTCAAGAACAAGATGCTTTTGCTTGGGAATCACAGAAAAAAGCAATGGCAGCTCAAGATCAAGGAAAGTTTAAGAATGAAATCGCACCTGTTATAATTCCGAATAAAAAGGGTGACATTGTCTTTGAAAACGATGAATACATCAATCGTGGAACATCCTATGAAAAACTTTCTCAACTTCGTCCAGCATTCAAAAAAGATGGTAGCGTGACTGCAGGTAGTTCATCAGGGATTAATGATGGTGCAAGTTTCATCATCTTAGCATCAGAAGATTATGTGAAAGCACATGACATCAAACCGCTTGCTGAAGTCATCGGTATTGGTCAAGGTGGTGTCGATCCATCTGTCATGGGTTTAGGACCTACACCAGCGATCAAACAAGCGATTAAACATGCGAATATTTCCTTTAATCACATTGATACATTCGAACTCAATGAAGCATTCGCAGCACAATCCTTAGGTGTCATCAAAGAATTGACAGATGCGTTTGGTGTAACCAAAGACTATATCTTAAACCGCACTAATCCTAATGGTGGTGCCATTGCGTTAGGGCATCCTGTTGGAGCGAGTGGTAACCGCATTATCGTGACGTTAATTCATGAAATGCTCAAGCAAGAAAAGCTCAATATCGGCTTAGCTAGCCTCTGCATCGGCGGTGGCATGGGTACAGCTGTGATTTTAAAGAAAGTTAAATAAAGGAGATTATAATCATGAAACGTTTACAAAATAGAGTTGCTGTCATCACAGGCGGTGCTAAAGGCTTAGGTCAAGCCATGGCTGAAACATTTGCTAAAGAAGGTGCGACTGTTATCGCTGCAGATATGGGTGAACTCACTTACCAATGTGAAAATGTTCATTATTATCCGTTAAATGTCACCGATGTTCAAGGTGTTCAAAAATTCTTTGATGAAGTCGTTGCAAAATTTGGTAAAATCGATATTCTTGTCAATAACGCAGGGATTACCCGAGATGCGATGACAAGAAAAATGACCGATGATCAATGGAACATTGTTTTAGATGTTAACCTTAAAGGTGTCTTTAATATGACCCGTCTCATTGGACCTCATATGGAAAACAATGGATATGGTTCAATCATCAATATTTCATCGGTCGTTGGTGTGTTTGGTAACATCGGTCAAGCAAACTATGCTGCAACCAAAGCAGGTGTCATCGGTTTAACCATGACATGGGCAAAAGAATTTGCACGCAAAGGTGCAAACGTCAGAGTCAATGCAATCGCTCCAGGTTACATCATGACTGACATCTTAAAGACAGTTCCACAAGAATTACTTGACGGATTTGCGAAGTTAACGATGCTTGGTCGTCTAGGTCAACCTCAAGAAATCGCGAATGCAGCACTATTCTTAGCTTCAGAAGAATCATCATACGTCACTGGTCAAACCTTAAACGTTAACGGTGGTATGCGCTTATAATTCACTTTGTAGAAAGCAGGTGTTCCTCATGAATAAGGTCAATGTAGGAATCGTAGGAACAGGTATTTATTTACCTCAAGGTCGTATGACTGCACGTGATATCTCAGATGCCACCAAAGGTGTTTGGAGTGAACAGGCCGTGATCGACAAACTCGGCATTCGTGAAAAAGTCGTTCCCTCGAATCAAAAAGAAGATGGAACACAAGAAATGGGTGCGCTCGCTGCACTTGATGCCATCAAAAATACAGGAATCAACCCCCTTGAAATCGATGTGATTTTAAGTGTCACAGAAGAATGGAAAGAATATCCACTCACCACATCTGCACTTTATATCCAAGATCGTATTGGAGCAACCAACGCATGGGGTATCGATGTTCAAAACCGTTGTTGCACCACCGTTTCTGCGATGAAGATGGCCAAAGACATGTTGATTGCTGATGATGAAATCAACGTTGTTATGGTTGTTGGTGGTTATCGAAATGGTGACTTCGTGGACTTTACCGATAAGGATATGTCCATGATGTATAACTTAGGTGCGGGTGGCGGAGCCATCATTTTGAAAAAGAATTATGGGAAAAACGTATTGTTGGGATCTCATGTTATTGGTGATGGATCGCTATCAAGAACAGCAGGTGTTGAAATTGGTGGTTTATGTAACCCCATTACACTCGCGAATGTTTCCGAAGCGAAGAAGTCACTTCGATTAATGGATCCTGTGAAAATGAAAAATCGATTGAATGAAGTCTCAATGCCCAATTGGTACAAGTGTATTGATGAATCCCTTCGTAAATCAAACATGACACGTCAGGATATTGGATACCTTGATATCCTTCATATCAAGCGTTCGGGTCATGAACAGATGTTACAGGAATTAGGACTCAAACCCGATCAATCGATTTATTTAGAAGATTATGGACATATTGGCCAGATCGACCAAATCCTGTCTCTGCACCTCGCCTTAAAATCAGGTCAGGTCAAGGACGGGACGGTCGTCTGCATGCTCGCTGCCGGAATCGGTTATGTGTGGGCTGCTAATATTGTGAAATGGGGGTAAGTTATGACACTTCAACAAATCTTATCCATGCTTTTTCAAGGGATTACATCCGCATCGTTTCTTGCACTCATTACGTTTTCGATCGTTTTAATCTTTAAGACATCGACGACAACAAACTTTGCGCAAAGCTCGATTGCAACTTTCAGTGCTTATGTGATCACGAATATATTCGCGAAAATCCTTTTAGTCAATAATCCAGATGGCAATGCAGTCGTGATGCTGATTTTATCCATCTTGATTGGGATTGTCGTCGGTTTTGCATTTGGATTATTCATCGATATCATGTTGATTCGAAAATCCAAATACTCCAATGTCTTAACCAAACAAATGATTACCATGGGGATGATCCTTGTTTTCTCAGGTCTTTTCCCTGTGGTCTTTGGTATCTTTGCACAACCCACACCCATGCCTTTAACCAGAAAGGTATTTGAAGTGAATGTGGGTGGAGCGATACCTCTTTATATCTCAGGTCACGCGCTCATTTCCATTGTATTAACCATTTTAGTTCTTGGTGGCATATTCTTAGCCCTCAAGTATACCAAATGGGGGCTCGGTGTTCGTGCAACGGCATCCAATGAAATTGTCGCAGGCATGATGGGTGTCAATACCAAATTTATCACAGCGATGAGCTGGGGTATAGCGGGTGGTATTGGTGCTCTTGCTGCAGGATTATTTGCACCCACGGTTTATACGTTGACACCTGATCTGATGATGGGTTTACAAATCAATGGCTTCTTAGCGGCCGTCTTAGGTGGATTCTCCACATTCGCAGGACCCATGATTGCATCCCTCATCATCCCTATTTCTCGTGTTTTTGCATGGCAATTCATCAGCAATGAATGGTCGAATGCGATTGTTTATTTGCTGGTGCTTGTCATTATTTTAGTCAAACCCGTCGGTCTTCTTGGCAAACGGATTGCAAAGAAGGTGTAGATCATGCTCGAACATCGTCCATTACAACATCATACACCACTATCCAACTGGAAAAAGATGACCAAACATCCTTTTTTCGGTATTTTCTTGTCTTTGATCGTCATGATTATGATCCAACTTTTAGGTCAAATCGGTGCCATTCCTTCGGGTGTGGTTGATGTCTTTGCCATCGTTTGGATTTATATCATCATCGGTTTAGGTTTCACATTACTCCTCGGTTATACTGGATTAGCTTCCTTAGGAACCGCTGGTTTCATTGGTGTGGGATCTTATGTCGTCGCCTATGTCCTCGGCACAGCAGGAATGCCTTTAATTATTGCTTTTGCACTAGGTATTATCATCTCGATTGGACTGGGTACGATTGTAGGTTTTATCTCGCTTCGTATTGAAGGGATGTATCTTGCCATCATTACACTGGGTCTATCTGAGATCTTAGTCGAAGTGTTTAAATTTTGGACTCAAGTCACCAAAGGATTAGTTGGTTTTCAACTCGATCGCTACAACATCTTAGGATTTGCCGTGCGTGAACAAGAGATTTATTATATCTTGGTTCTCGCACTTGTTCTCACGATGTTTGCTGTACTCAACATCATCAATAGTCCAACAGGTCGTGCCATGCTTTCGATTAAAAACTCAACATCAGCTGCTCAAGCGATGGGGATATCAATCTTGAAGTATCGTCTCTTAAGTTTTATCGTATCCACAGTACTCGCTGTGATTGGTGGGATGCTTTATATGATGTATACACGTTCGACCATTCCTAACGTATGGAACATCGCTTTATCGTTAAACATTCTCGCTGCGGTTGTGATCGGTGGTGCAAAATCCATCTGGGGAGTCAGCCTTGGAACCATCTTTATTTTCGGGATTAACCAACTGGTGTTTGCACGTATCCCATTTTTCGCACGCTATGGTAACGCATCGCTTTTCATCAATGGTGCACTGATTATTTTAGTGGTGATGTTTTATCCCGGTGGTATTATCCGTATGTTTACGGATCTATCTCGCCTCGTGAAAAAAACATATCACACCATCTTAAACAAAGTAAAGGAGTATCGTTATGGACCTGAAGAATAACCTTAACCCGACACTCCGTATTGCTGAACGGATGGATCGTCTTGAAAAGAAAATGGCGTATCATGAAAACTATCTTCATGTCATCGAAGCACGTTTAGAACAAAAACGGAAGAAAAAGATGGAGAAAAGAAAAGAAGCCTTTCGTGAAGATCTTCTCACCTATGAAATTCGCACACTCTCGAAAGATGCTTTCCATCAAGCCTTTATTCAACCCGAAATCGATAAGCTCAATCAGCACTATCATCTCAAAGAACGTGCGAAAAAGGCATCGTTCCATCGCAAATTAAAAAAACTGAATGACCAAGAAAAACAAGGACTGACAGAAGCCTATCAGCAAGATATCCAAGCACTTCATGATGAATTCAATGAAAAGCGCGATCAACTCATCAAAGAATTAAGTGTTCATGAACCATCAGAACATACATTACGACATTCAATGAAGGACTATGAAGCTGAAAAAACACGTGTGCAATCGATTCTTGATTTTGAAGAACAAGCCTTAATCGCTGAAGATCAAATCATCCTTGATAAGGAAAAAGTACGGATTCAAAAAACACTCGATCAATTAAAATCAAAACTTGA
>CALKAH010000149.1 GCA_937983315.1 uncultured Acholeplasmataceae bacterium
CCACCGAGATCTACACTCTTTCCCTACACGACGCTCTTCCGATCTAAACGACAGGATGTCATCCAACAAATCGATTCAAAAATGCCATAACCTATAAGAAGACCTCACCGTCTTCTTTTTTATGTTTAAAGATGTACGAATTAAGAAAAACGTAAGAATGAACCACCGAATGATGCGCCATTTCCATGATAAAATATCCACGAGGCGTGGTGGAGGTTGCACAGAATGGATAAATTGATGAAAGCTTATTTTCGCAATCAAGATGAAAAAAGTAATACTCTTTATTATCAAGCAATAGTTGATGGACTTAACCTAGCGATGTGGAAATGGGATGTATCGAAACAACAGATTATCCCACTTTTCGGACTTGATACCCTTTTGGGTTATACAGAGCATGAATTAATCGATCAACCCAATTATTGGATAAATCAGTGGCATCCTGAAGATCGCCAAGCGATCAAACAGCTTTTTAGAAATTGTCATAGTGAAAAGTGCAAAGAATTTGAAGTCATCAATCGTATATTACATAAAAATGGACACTATTTGTGGTTTTATACAAAAGCGTCTGTGGTCTATGATCAACAAGGATATCCAACATATACTGCTGTCAGTATTAACATCGATAATCTCCAAGAGCAATTAGAAGATCTTCATCTTGAAAAAGAATCCTATCAAAACTTTCTTTACGCAACCAATGCAGCAACATGGATGTGGAATATTCAAACAGGTGAAACAGAATTTGATGATCGTTGGGCTCATCTTTTAGGGTTTACATTAGAAGAACTTGCACCTATTAGTTTAGATACATGGAAAAGACTGACCCATCCAGAAGACTTAGCACAAACCATGTTAATCCTTCAGGATGTCATAGAAAAGAAGCAAGAGTATTATAACGCGACGTTTAGAATGAAGCATAAACAAGGTTATGATGTTTGGATTAATGATCGCGGTAAAATTATTACATGGACGCAAGATGGTAAACCGCTTTTGATGGTGGGAACGCATATCGATATTACCGAACAGAAAAAGCTCGAAGCGGATCTCATTCGAAGTGAAACACATTTTAAACAGTTAGTTGAAAATAGTTTTGATATCATTTATGCATTTGATAGCAAGGGTATCATTACCTATCTATCACCATCATGGGAAAAATGGTTAGGTTTTGCAGTTG
>CALKAH010000150.1 GCA_937983315.1 uncultured Acholeplasmataceae bacterium
CATACGAGATCCGTATTCGGTGACTGGAGTTCAGACGTGTGCTCTTCCGATCTGTGGGGAAACCTGAATGCATCGATTCTTAATCATCCTCATTATCCCCATGTCTTAGTCGATAAGCTCTTGAATATTCCAGCATATCAGCTGCAATATGAAGACTATTTACGTGAATTGATCAATCCTAGTAACGCATATTTTTCATATGATGCCTTCTTGGCGATTTATCAAACCCAACAAGCCTTATATGATTCATATACATTACCATCGATGATGCCCCTTTCTTTTGGTTTAAGAAACATTGAAAGTTATATGGATAGTAAAGTAGCATCGATTCAAGTACAATTAGATTATTACCACAATCATCCAGAAGATCGTGGATTTTAAGGAGGATCAGATATGGATGCCAGCGTATATCAAAAAATGCGGGTTAAACCACAGACGGTTGGACGTTACTTTTATGCACCAAAAGACTATATCGAGATGACAAAATCACAGACACATATCGATTTTCTTGGTGATCATCCGACCTTTTTCCATCTTTTTGTGACATCACAAGAAGAATATGATACGCGCATACTTGACGTGCTTCCTCTATTGAAAGATCACAATTCAAGGCTATGGATCTCCTATAAAAAAGCAAGTAAAAACAAGACATATGACATCAACAGAGACACCTTTTTTGCATTAAGCAAAAGAGATGGACTCACACCATTTAGTAATGTTGCACTTGATCGAGAGTGGTCCTGTTTAGGGTTTAAAAAAGCCCAACAATAACACTTGTTTTCTATGCTTCACATGTTATAATTGATAAGGGTGATGATTCATATGTTTGATCAAATTTAGGCGTTATTAACATCAGTTCCTCTATGGGAACTCATCATGATCTTTTCAGCTAAGATCATTGAAGTCACGATCGGTACGATGCGTGTTATATTAATCACAAAAGGTTACCGTAAACCGGGAACTGTTTTAGCCATCTTTGAAATCTTACTATGGGTCTTTATCGCATCACGTGTCATCATGGGGATTGTTGATTATCCCATGAAAGGTATCGTTTACTCTCTAGGTTTCGCGTTTGGTGTCTATGTTGGGTCACTCCTTGAAACACGTCTAGCTGTTGGTAAAATTTTAATTTATGTCATTGTTGACCATGACTCAGGAAAGATCATTTGTGATGCACTACGCATGGGTGGTCATGGTGTGACAACACTGGATGCTCACGGAAAAGATTCTGACCGTATGGTTCTTATGATCTTTGCGAATCGTAAGAACAAACAAACCATTATTGATATCGTTGAAGGACTTAATGATAAAGCACTCATTGTCTCCAATGAGGTTTCCATCTTACAGGGTGGTTATGTGAGTCCATGGCGAAAGATAGGCAAGTAATTTTGCACTTGAAATTCACGTTGTTTCGTGTATAATAGTAATGGTTGGAGTTATAGCTCAGCGGGAGAGCACCTGCTTGACGTGCAGGGGGTCTAGGGTTCAAATCCCTATAACTCCACCATGCTTTTTAATCATTAAGGTCAAGTTGACCTTTTTTTGTTGATCAAAGTAAAAAGCCGTAATCATACGGCTTAGTACATGGGTGGCATCGGTTGCGTTTCTTTTTCTTTGATTTCAACAACAGCTGCTTCACTTGTAATCATGAGAGCTGAGATAGAAGAAGCATTGAGAATCGCATTTCTCGTGACTTTTGTTGGATCAATGATACCCGATTTGATCATATTAACCCAAACACCTTCTTTGGCATCAAACCCAAAATCCTTTGTTTGTTGTTTCTGTTTTTCATAGATATCAGCACCATCAAAACCAGCGTTTTCAGCAATTTGCATAATCGGTGCAGATAAACTATCTAAAACAGCAAGAATACCTCGATTGCGATCGGTGTTATCATCTTTTAAGACATCTTTGAGTTCCTTTTGAATCTCAACTAAAATGGATCCACCACCAGGAATAATACCTTCTAAAACAGCAGCTTTGGTTGCATTCAGTGCATCTTCAATCCGCAGTTTCTTTTCTTTGAGTTCAGATTCAGTTGCAGCACCAACTTTGATGATTGCAACACCACCTGATAATTTCGCTAAGCGTTCTTGATAGCGCTTTTTATCATAATCAGAGGTTGAACGATCGATTTGTGCTTGTATTTCTTCAATACGTGTATCGATTGCATCCTTTTGTCCGTGTCCACCAATCAATGTTGTGCTATCATTTTTTACAACAGCCTTATTTACGGTACCTAAATCATTGAGTGTCACGTCGGCTAATTTCATCTGTAGATCTTTCGCGATGAAGGTTGCACCTGTGAGAATTGCGATATCATTCAACATTTCCTTTTGGTTATCACCAAAACCTGGTGCCTTCGTTGCAACAACGTTGAATGTTCCTCTCAGTTTATTCACAATCAGTGTCGAAGTGACTTCGTTTTCGAGATCATCAGCAATGATTAAAAATGGACGGTTTGCTTTAACAACTTGTTCTAAAACAGGTAAGATATCTTGAATGGTTGATACTTTTTGATCGGTCACAAGGATTAGAGGATTTTCCATATCAACCGTCATTGTTTCGCGGTTTGAGACAAAATATGGGGATAGATAACCTTTATCATATTGCATACCTTCAACAACTTCAAGTTCCGTTTCGAAACCTTTGGATTCATCAACTTGAATGACACCATTCTTTGAGACTTTATCCATGGCATGGGCAATGATCTGTCCAATTTCACGTGAACCTGATGAAATGGATGCGACGTTTTCAATATCATCACGTGTTTCAACAGCACGTGATTTTTCTAAGAGTTTCTTCGCTACTTCCCTACCTGCGCGTTCAATACCTTCTCTTACAAAGACGGGATTTGATCCGTTATCGACAGCTCTAAACCCTTTGTGAATGATCGATTGTGCAAGTAGCGTTGCGGTTGTTGTCCCATCACCAGCAACATCATTCGTTTTTGCTGCCACTTCATAGACGAGTTTTGCTCCCATATTTTCATAGGGGTCTTTAAGTTCGATTTCTTTCGCGATGGTCACACCATCGTTTGTGATTAAGGGTGATCCATAACCTTTATCAAGAACGACGTTGCGTCCTTTGGGTCCAAGGGTGATCTTCACTGCATCAGCGAGCATGTCTACACCCTTTAATAAAGATGTTTTTGCGTCTTTACCATAACGTATGTCTTTGCTCATGTTTTCACTCCTTTTATGCTGTTACAATGGCTAAAATATTTTTGGCTTGAATAATGAGATACTCATGCCCATCAAGTTTAACTTTGGTCCCTGAATAGGATTGGTAAATCACCTGATCGTTTTCTTTCAAGTTCTCAACTTTGGGACCTACAGCGAGAACTTTACCCATGGCGGGTTTATCTTTTTCTTCGGTGGTCAAAATGATGCCACTCTTGGTGGTTTTTTCCTCTTTTTCAAAGGACAATACAACATAATCTTCTAGTGGTTTTAGCATATCTTTTCCTCCTATCTGGCACTCATTAGTTATTAGTGCCAATTCGATTATTATTATAATCATATCAATTTTCTTTGTCAAGAGGGATAAATTCAAAAAATGCATATCTTAAGATATGGTGTATCGGTTATAATAAAAGGAGAAAGATGCAGGGGATATTATGTACTTGATTAAAGAGAAAAGGTTACTTACACCACATGTCACAAAAATGGTCATTGATGCACCTTTGATCACGAAGCATGCCAAACCAGGGCAATTCGTGATGATTCGTATTCATGAACATGGGGAAAGAATTCCATTGACGATTGCATCAAGCGATCCCATTGATGGGAGTATCACCATCATTTTTCAAGTTGTTGGTGCATCAACCTATGAACTTAATCAATTAGTTGAAGGCGATTCAATTTTGGATGTGGCTGGTCCCCTCGGTAAACCATCTGAACTTGATCACTTAAAACGTGTGATTTTAATCGGTGGTGGTGTCGGATGTGCGATTTTATATCCGATTGCACAAACACTCCATCAACAAGGTTGTGAAATTGATACGATTATTGGATTTAGAGATCAATCTTTAATCTTTCTGGAAGATGATTTTATTAACTTATCAAGTCGTTTTACACTCTTAACCAATGATGGATCGTATGGTAAAAAAGGATATGTGACTGATCGATTACAAGAGATTTTATCTGAAGATTCGAATTATGACGAAGTGATTGCGATTGGACCCATTCTGATGATGAAAGCAGTCAGCGAGATGACAAAGCCCTATGGCATCAAAACAATTGTTTCTATGAATCCCATCATGGTCGATGGGACAGGTATGTGTGGAGGTTGCCGTATTAAAGTTGGCGACTCCATGAAGTTTGCATGCGTGGATGGTCCTGAATTTGATGGACATCACGTCGATTTTGATTTAGCCATCAAACGAAATCTGATGTATCAAAAAGATGAAAAAAAACAGATGGATGACATTAAAGGGGGAGTCAAATCATGAAGATGATCGATCGGACCCCGATGCGCACGATACCGATGCATCAACGAACTTCTACATTTGAAGAAGTCAATCTTGGTTACTCCAAGGAAGAAGCCATCCAAGAAGCATCGCGTTGCTTAGATTGCAAGCATCAGCCATGTGTCAATGGCTGTCCAGTAGGTATTGATATTCCGGGTTTTATAAAAATGGTTGAACAAGATCGAATGGATGAAGCTTATCGCATCATTCAAGGATCATCATGTCTACCTGCAGTGTGTGGACGAGTTTGTCCTCAAGAAACACAGTGTGAAGCTTTATGTGTACGTGGCATGAAAGGTGAACCGGTGGCGATTGGACATCTTGAACGTTATGTTGCAGATACTTATTATCAAAACATGCACCATGAACAATCGATTGAACTCAAGCCAAAAAAAATTGCGGTTGTGGGTTCAGGTCCCGCAGGATTATCCTTTGCACATGATGTGATCAAAGCAGGATATCAGGTTGATATCTATGAAGCACTTCATACCGCGGGGGGTGTCTTATCCTATGGTATTCCATCCTTTCGTTTACCGAAGGATGTTGTCAAGCGCGAAGTTGACCGTTTAATAGAACAAGGTGTCCATCTCTATACAGATGTCATCATCGGTAAAACCTTAATGCTTGATGATTTACATAAGATGGGCTATCAAGCTATCTTTATAGGAACAGGTGCAGGATTACCTAAATTTATGAATATTCCCGGTGAAATGCTCAATGGTGTTTACTCTGCCAATGAGTTTTTAACACGCATGAACTTAATGAAAGCGTATGACCCACTCAGTGTCACTCCGATTAAAAAAGGGAAACGTGTCGCAGTCATTGGTGGAGGAAATGTTGCACTCGATGCAGCACGTGCTGCAAGAAGATTAGGTGCAGACATTGTTTATTTAATTTATCGTCGCAGTATGCAAGAAATTCCAGCTCGTCATGAAGAAGTTGAGCATGCGATTGAAGAAGGTATTATCTTTAAACTCTTGACACAAATCAAAGAAATTCATGGTGATGATGAAGGATTTGTTAAATCGATAGTATGCTGTGAAATGATTTTAGGTGAACCTGATGAATCAGGAAGACGTCGTCCCATTGAAAATCCCAAAAAAATGATGGTCTTTCACGTCGATGAAGTGATCATGGCTATCGGGACGACACCCAATCCGCTGATCACATCCAATCAACATGGATTAAACACCACTTCACAGGGATGTTTAGTCGTTAATCAAGTAACCAATGAAACATCGATACCCATGGTTTTTGCAGGTGGCGATGTTGTCACAGGATCAGCAACCGTGATTTTAGCGATGGAAGCAGGACGACAAGCAGCGAAAGCTGTTATCGAGCGACTCGAGGGCTAAAACATCCTTGATTTCTTGTCTAATGTGATACTTTATGGTAACATAAAAGGGAAAAGGGGAGTAGTTTTCCTGAATTAGTCGTCACCACGGCTTTTGCCCGGCTAATTCCAAGCACACCTTGTAACGAGACCTTTCAGGGATACTCTAGAAAGGTTTTTTCTTTAGGAAAAGGAGCCACATCATGAACAAATATGCTTATCAATGGTCCAAAGAATTACTCGAAACATCGCTCAACACTCATCTTGATCGCGGTCTATCTGAACATGAAGCAGAGAAACGACTCACTGAACGCGGTAAAAATCAATTAGATGAAG
>CALKAH010000151.1 GCA_937983315.1 uncultured Acholeplasmataceae bacterium
CATGGCGAGTTTGTTATGTTGAATGATGATTGCGCGAATTGCAGTTCGTGATTTCGTCTGGGTGATACCTTCGTAATCCCGAACATCAAAGGTGTAAAGTTGTCTCATGATGCCATCTCCTAGGTATATCTATTTTATATGATGAATGCGTATTCAACAATAGAAATGTATAAAAATAACATGATTCAATGGTTTTTGTCGTAAAGAATGAAAATATTTTGAAATATTTAAGCACTCTTTATAATGCTTAAGATTTTTATTATGCAATGCACATCATGAATCATTTTACACTCTTTTTGCTATTCCGATATTTTCAACAATCGATCTTTAATACATCCTCATCAATTTTCGCACTAAATAATAAAGGTCTGATATATGTATCAAACCTTGGGTTTATCGATGTCTACGGTAAAAATTGATAATAAAATTTTAGTATCCCTCAATACTTGCTAAACAAAGGGGCAACTATCGAAAAGGTCTGTTATATTGACCTTATCAGTCATTTAATCTCTATGAATATATACTAATGAATCGCCAATATATTGGTTGACTTCTCTCCATTTAGCAGATTTAGCTCTTATCCAAGTTAACCAATCGGAATTTTGAGCAAACTCATCAATATCAACAATCTCATCAGCAACATAAATTCGATTATCTTTTTTCTTCATATGTAAATGAAAGATGACGGAATCGTAACCTTCTCTTGCAGGAACAAGATTGAACCGTTCCACGCCTTCAAACACAATCTCTATCACCGAATGTTCTATATTTTGTCTTTGAATGATCATATGTACTTGACTTAAGTCGTCGAATGGCTTCATACTACAGTCTTCATTTACAAAAGATCCACTCGTATACTTAACCTCTTTAATACATGAATCATGAAAATGCCCAAAACGTGTTAAGACGTATTCGATATCTTTCTCATCATTAATAATGTTCCATTGACGATCCATATTGTTCTCCTGTTCTCTCATCAAATATTAAAATCACAATTTATCAAGAATCCTCGATTGTTTTTCATATTATACCATGTATGATCGATTGTTCTCATTACTTACTTAATTGCTAAACAAGGGTATAATGTAGCTATTTGTTCACATTTTAAGCGCAAAAAAAGACTTGATAGTGATATCAAGCCTATTCTAGTCAGATGTGTGATGCTACCTATTTTGATACAAATTAGCACCCCATGAATTTTTTTAGCACCATTAACAGATTTTTAGCACCCCTTAATGTATCAATATTATTGACTAATATCGTGCTATTTTCCCATATTTATTGTTTTGGAACTTGAATCTCATCGACCAGCATATATACATCATCTATGATATCAAAGTAAAGATGTATTTCATATGTAAGATCATGATTTATTATTTTTACTATGAGTTCATTTCCGTTGTATTCACTTTCTATTTGATCAATTATCGATGGATAAATCATTGAGTTCAATTCAGCAATTGGATTAAGAAATACATCTGATTTAATTTCGTAGACATCATAATAATAGTCCATCATACTTTGAGTTCTAACTAAAACAATATTAGATCCTTCTACTTCATATGCTTTACTTGCAAAACCAAAACCAATACCTAAAAATAGCAATAGTGCAAGACCAATACCAACAATGCCAGTGATTAAACTTATAACAAATTTTATGAGTGGCTTTATATTATAGTTCAAAAGAATTATACCGATTGTAATTAAATACAAGGCTATGATTGGGTAAATGAACCAATCCATCGAAAATACATAAGTAAATAAATAGACAAACTCTATCTGTTTTAATATAACTAAAACAAAAAACATATAAAGTAAAAATATGAAACTCGCTGCAATCATAATAATACTATTCCGATTTAATATACTACCTTTCATTATTTCCCCATTCCCCCTTAATTTTTTTGGTTAAATTTTTATGCAATACACTACAAAAACATCGTCATATAGACCGGCAAATAAATAACATCATCTTTTTGAGTCAAATCTTTTGTATGAATGATGTATTTTTTACCAAGTTTGTCTATGAACTTGTTACTAAACTTGTCCATTGATGACGTTGTATAGTTTTTACCCGACTTAACTTCAACTGGCGATATTTTAGTTGGTTTAGATTGATCTATAATTAGAAAATCTATTTCCATCGTATTTGACCTGTCTTGATTATCTGCTCTTGAGTAAAAATATAGTTTCTTATTTAAGGCAGTAAACATTTGTGCAACGATATTTTCAAATATCATGCCGTTGTTAACTTCAAGGCGATCTTGAATAATGGCTTTTGCTACTTCTTGATGCATGTCATCATTTTCACTGAATGCTTGGCTTAAGAGTAACCCAGTGTCTGCCATATACATTTTAAGTGTCAACCTGTCACGATTTAAAGATAATCCAAAATTAGGATCTGATGCATTAAAGCATACATTTGTAATCATCGCTTCATCCAACCATGTAAAAGCATCCTCATAATCTCTAAATCTCGCATCTTTCGATAATGAACTTAACATAAACTTCTTTTCGTGTTTTGATAATTGACTAGGAATCTCATCAAAAATACTGAGTACTTTATGTTCATATCCTTTAGCATATTTTGAAATGTCATTCTTATATAATTTTAGGATGTCTCTTTTAATTCGGTCAACTTTTGTATAATCATTAGTATTTAAGAATTCTATAACTGCTTGAGGCATACCACCAATTAACAAGTACTGTCTAAATAGTTTCATAATCGTTGAATGAATTTCAGCTAGAGGTTTTAAAGATTCAAAATGCTTTTTTATAAGAGGAATAACATCACCTCTACCAAGCGCTATACAAAATTCTTCGAAATCAAGGGGATACATTTTGATTGCTCTTTCTTCTGAAGGTATTAATATGCTTTCAACATTACGTTTGATGGATAATAAAGAACC
>CALKAH010000152.1 GCA_937983315.1 uncultured Acholeplasmataceae bacterium
TAAGATGCTAATAATGTATAATATCAACTATTTGCACCAAACGTCAGAAAAAAAAAGACACACTGTGCCTTATTTTTTTAGAGGGTGTTCACTTTGGTTGCAAGACTTGACTTATGTCTAGCGACGAAGTTTTGATGATAGATACCCTTAGCGAGACCTTTGTCCAACTTCTTATGTGCAAAAGACAATGCTTCGATTGCTTTTTCTTTTTCATTAGCTGCTACAGCGCGTTCAACTGCTTTAATAGCGGATTTAACGGATGACTTAAAAGAAGCGTTGTGTAAACGACGTTTTTCATTGGTTTTGTTACGTTTGATTTGTTGTTTAATATTAGCCACAATTTCACCTCCCATGCGTGCAAAACCATTGTATCAAAAGCATCTAAAAATTGCAACAGGAAATGCAATATTATGGTAAAATATAAGGTGTTAAGGGGTTGAAGAATAGACATGACAACAGCGAATAAATTGACATTAACCCGAGTATTCATGATTCCTATCATGGTGATTGTGATTTATATCGAAGGTTTAAAGATTCCGAGTGGTCTTCTCGGCCTTGAGATTGACCGCCTTATTTTTGCAGGACTTTTCATTCTTGCATCACTGACTGACTTTTTAGATGGCTATATCGCAAGAAAATATAATCAGATCACCACATTTGGTAAATTTCTTGATCCGATTGCTGATAAAGTCTTAGTGATGGTTGCCTTTTTATATCTCATGTTGCTCATGCCAGATCGGGTTCCCCTCTGGGCAGTCATGATCGTGATCGTGAGAGAGTTTACGGTCACCGGGGTACGACTTCTCGCGATCGAAAAAGGTAAAGTCATCGCCGCATCACCATTCGGTAAAGCAAAAACAGCGTCAACCATGGTTGCTTTAATCATCATGTTATTCAATGATTTCGGCTTTTCGCCATGGATTGCAAATATCATTTTCTGGTTTGCAATCGCGATGACATTGATCAGTGGATTTGATTATCTTTATAAGAATCGTCATATCATTTTGGAAAGTTTGTGAAGTAAATCATGCAATTATTTAATAGTATAAGACGGAGGTGCAGTCATGATCGATAAAGACAAAAGAGCACAGGCCCTTGAGGCCGCAATGAAACAAATCGAAAAGCAATACGGTAAAGGTTCCGTCATGCGCCTAGGCGATGAAGCTGAACGTACAGTTGAAGCGATTCCTACAGGATCACTTGGACTCGATATTGCACTAGGAATTGGTGGTTATCCAAAGGGACGAATCATCGAAATTTACGGACCAGAAAGTTCTGGTAAAACGACACTCGCACTGCATGCGATTGCAGAAGTACAAAAATTGGGAGGTTATGTCGCCTTCATCGATGCTGAACATGCACTCGATCCCAAATATGCAAGAGCACTTGGCGTGGATGTTGATAATCTGATCTTATCTCAACCTGATACCGGTGAACAAGCATTAGAGATTGCTGAAGCACTCATTCGTAGTGGTTCAGTGGATGCGATTGTCGTCGACTCTGTTGCTGCACTTGTTCCAGAAGCCGAAATCAATGGCGAAATGGGAGATTCTCATGTGGGTTTACAAGCACGCCTGATGAGCCAAGCCATGCGTAAACTTTCAGGAGCAATCTCAAAAGCAGGTACTATCGCGATTTTCATCAACCAAATTCGTGAAAAAGTTGGCGTCATGTTTGGAAATCCTGAAACCACTCCTGGTGGTCGTGCACTCAAATTCTATGCATCTGTTCGTCTTGAAATTAGACGTGGCGAAGCGATCAAGAGTGCAACCGATATTGTGGGTAATAAAGCAACCATTAAAGTCGTGAAGAATAAGGTAGCACCCCCATTCAAGAGTGTTAGTGTTGACATCATCTTTGGTGAAGGTATTTCAAAATCAGGTGAACTGATTGACTTAGCATCTGAACTTGATATCATTCAAAAGAGTGGTGCATGGTTTGCATATAATAATGAGAAGATTGGACAAGGTCGAGAAAATGCGAAGCTTTATCTCGAAAAAAATCCAGAGATCTTTAAGAAGGTTTTTCAAGCCGTTTTGGACCATTATAAAATCACATACAGTAAATCTTAACTAATCAAGCGATACTTGCGAACAAGTATCGTTTTTTTATCCCGATAAAAATGTTGAAATATCAACAAAATCAAGTTGTTAAGCGTGCTTTATCCATCTAGATTTGATATAATAAGCAAGAAAGTTCATGATGCACACTATCAAGGAGGGATCATATGAACCACGACATGTTACAAACATTTTTAGCGTATCTCAAAGCAGAGAACAAAGCAGATGCTGTGACGTTTGCACTCACGTTAATTGAAGAAAAAAAAGTCACGATTGAAGAACTTTATTTAGACATTCTTGCACCATCACTTATCTATTTTCAATGTGAAGAAAAAGATGAAGACATTTGTATTTGGAAGGAACACTTCCGGACATCGATCATTAGAACTATTCTAGAATCATGTTATCAGTATGTTTTAAAACGGAGTTTACACGTTAAACCAAAAGGTTTAAAAATCGTTGTTCTTACACCTGCGTTTGAATATCATGAAATTGGTGCGATCATGAACACGCATTTTATGATGCTTGAAGGATTTGATGCCAACTACATTGGTGCAAACACACCACGCACAGAGATTGTATCTGCCATTCGTGCTTATCAACCTGATTATGTCGCCTTGTCTGTCACTAACCCCTATAACATTGTTGTGACCAAACAAACAACCGATGAGATCAAGCGCTATTTCCCAGAAGTCAAAATCATTTTAGGTGGTCAAGCATTTAAGGATCCTAATCATCTTAAAAACATTTCATATGATGAAGTATTGAATAGTATTGATGATCTTAAAGCCTTTGGAAAGAAGGTGTCAGCATGAAGTTAGCATTTTCGATTGCTTGGCGCTTCTTGTCCTCTGCGAAAAGACAAACATTGATCATCATCTTAGGGATTTCTGTTGGTGTCTCCGTTCAAGTGTTTATTGGATCACTCATCAGTGGTCTTCAGATCGGAAGAGCACACGTCTGAACTCCAGTCACCG
>CALKAH010000153.1 GCA_937983315.1 uncultured Acholeplasmataceae bacterium
CATATCCACATAGGTGATCGGACGGTTAACCCAGACATCGATAACATTTTCATCATAAGTCATCTTATATTTATCACTGGTAAATGATGCAAAGAATGCACGAAGACCCGACCATTGTTTAACAAACCAATTCGCGTTTGCTCGTGGTAACTTCGTATCATAACTTGCGATAAACTGATTCAAGTAGAGGGGTTGTTCTTTAACCATGGTCAATGAATCCCCAAGATATTGTGCAATAGAACCTGTTCCACCCGAAAGATCCTCTAGGTAAAGAGGAACTTTATCCGGATTTTCTTGGATAAGTGTCAATTTATAGAGTGCTTTTTGAATATAGGAAAGTGTCGCTGAATTCGCGCCATTAGGTGCATAGGCTGAAAGTTCAGTTAATGCTGCTTTCAGTAATACTTCGTAAGCATCAAGATAATCAGGTGTTTCAGGGATATATTCGGTAAACTTCCATGTGCGATCACGGTCAACTTCTTTACCTGCAATCTTACGGATATCGAGTGAGAATTTATTGATATGGTCAATGACGAGTTGCATATAGCGTAAGCCTTGTTCGAGTGGTTCTGATTCAGCACGTAGTGTAATTGTATGTTCACCTTGTGGTAAATAGAACAGATAAGCTTCACCATCAGCATCGCTTAACGTTTCATATGCCCATTTTTGAGCACCAGTATGCTCAAATTCGTAGCTCACGAGTGCATCAAAGGGGATTTCGCCATTGATTGCGATCGAACGGAATACAGAATAATCATTTTTCGTGTTCTGATAATGGAATGAGAGTTCATAGTTTCCAGATGCTGGAACATCGATCACATAATCAATCGCTTGTCCTGAGATATCCCATGATAGTCCATCGATGATGTTGAGTTTCTTGTAGAGTGCATCAAAGGGTGTTACTGTTGGTGTATTTAATGACATTAAATGTGTAAATGAGGAATTCTTTGAAACATAGGTGGTTGCATCAACAACAATCTGATCAGATCGGAAGAGCGTCGTGTAGGGAAAGAGTGTAGATCTCGGTGG
>CALKAH010000154.1 GCA_937983315.1 uncultured Acholeplasmataceae bacterium
CCACCGAGATCTACACTCTTTCCCTACACGACGCTCTTCCGATCTGTGCAGCAGATGCTGTCGATAAACCACAAATTCCAGGTTACATCATGGTTCCTGATGGAAGTGGTGCACTCATACGTTTTGAAGATTATGATACAAGCATTTCCTCTTATTATGGTAATGTCTATGGTAGCGACTATTCAACCGATACCTATTATGACCGTGTTGAAACAAACTTTGTTCCGATTAAACAACCAGGACTTCCCATTTATGGTATTGCACATGGCAATCGCCAAGCAGCCTTCTTTGCCCATGCTACAGAAGGTGAAGAGTTCATGGAACTCGTCGTATCTCCTCAAAATGGGGTCGCACCGAACCGCTCAGCATATACCTTCGCATTTGCTCGCTTCAATTACAATACCCTCATTTATCAAGTCTACAATAATGCGGGAAGTGGTTATACCACGATGATGGAAGAACGCCCCCATTATGATATCCGTCAAAATTATGTCTTCTTAGCAGGTGATGGATCACTCGATGGTTATCCAGCAGACTATGTCGGTATGGCAAAGAAATATAAAGATATTTTGATTGAAGATGGTGTTTTAACACCTCGAGAAGATGAATTAACCAATATGCCAATCCGCCTAGACTTTATTATGGCGGATGCGATGGATTCCTTAATCGGTACAACCGATGTTGTCGTGACCACGATTGATCAAGTGAAAGATATCTTAACAACTTTAACCGATCAAGGTGTATTCTCCATCAATTCAGGTCTCTACGGCTATCAAAAAGGTGGTATCACCTTGGGTGATAAAGATGCACCGCGTTTCTCGCGTGCTATTGGTACCAAACGTGAATTTGATCGCGTCATCACCGATTTAAATGAACAAGGTATTGATGTTTCATTAGCGCTTGATTATGCGACAATCTATGAACAGCAGATGAGTTTGATCGGCAATGCTACAAAACACGCCAATGGCTGGTATATTCGTGAATACTTACGAAATGAAGTTGGTCCAGTCAATGAACGTTATTTTGCGCGTCCATCAGTGATCGCATCATGGATTATATCGCATGAAAAAGCAACTCGTTCCTTAGGTGCAACCAGTTATACGTATGAAGGTTTCACTGAACTGCTCTACAGTGACTATAACAAGAAAGGTGCAACAATCACT
>CALKAH010000155.1 GCA_937983315.1 uncultured Acholeplasmataceae bacterium
ATACGTCGACCACCGAGATCTAACCTCTTTCCCTACACGACGCTCTTCCGATCTACATCATCACGCTGTAGCACATCCCAAGCATTCTGACGGTTCTTATAACCTGTTGCTTTGCCTGCTTCTTGAGCGCTTAACGTTTTTAAATATTCGTGGCAGAACTCTTCGTGACGTAGATTTTTTAAAGGTTCTGCGCCTTTGATTTGTTCCATATTTACCTCATTAAAAAACCGCCACTTGGGCGGTTGTATTAAAAGTTACCTTTTAGTGTGTATTCTTTTTCATCTCGCGGATCGATAAATTTCTTATCTGATAATCCTATTCGCTTATCTTCTATCAAAACCACATTCGGGAAAATAGATTTTTTACGAAAATTTCTATCATCTAAAGTGGTAGTTTCAAAAATTTCAAACTCAACGGTAAATATTTTCTCTGTGCCATCTTCTGCAATTGCTGTAACTGTTAATTTTTTTTGCTCTGACATTATTCAACCCATAGTTATTATAAAGGTTGATCATAACACCATTTCAAATCATCTGGCGTTTCTAAATAACAACCTTGCTTCAAACAAAATGCATGTATGTCATTTAAGTATTCAGTGAATTGAGCAACGCTTGCATCCGTTGTGCTAATTAGCTCGTTAAGTCCATCAGCGACATATTGATACATCGGATGATTCTGTTTCTTTAACACCTTTACTGCATCGAATGTATTTCTATACTGACCAACATCATCACGGTAGAAGATCACAGCAAGAAACTTTTTCTTAAAGAAAAGGTGCTCTGCATCTTTATCTGTGCCCTGATGCTTTGCCCATTGAGTTAAGAACTTCCAATAAAGCCGATTCTGAGCCTTAGATCGATCTTTCTCAAATGGCTTAATCTCAACTACAAGCGGCTTATTCTCAAAATTAGCTTGAGTGTAATTGTTATGCAGATAGTTGATTGTTTTACCAATATCAGAATGGTCTTTGATTGTGAACACTGCTGTTTTCATGCTCACCTCATAATAAAAAAGACGCAATTAAGCGTCTTTTTGAATTCTATATATGACCTGCAAGTCTTAATTAAATTTTAGCTGAAGTTTTCATGATCATATCCTCAAGGTTTGTTGATAGTTTCTTAAAGTAACTTAATATACATCAGAAACTATAATTTACATGAGGATTGATCTAAAAACAATCATCTTTATCTAAATGCAACATCCTTTCAGTCTTTTCTAGCATCTTGCCAAACCATTCAACCGACTCTGATCTATTCATCTTTTGAAATTGGTCGTATTCCACATGATGATTCCTGCACAATGGAATCGTTTTAGAGTCACAGGCTTTTAATCCCATGCCTTTACCGTGACCTGATTGATTGCTATGGGCTGCATCCACTGGTGATCTACCGCATACCACACAAGGCAGCTTTCTAATTGCTACTAATCGCTTTGCATCACGCATCTGGGTGCTGATCAATAAGTTCATCGATCTCCTGAACTCGATAATTTAATGCTTCTTTTACATCTTGTGGGATACGTGGATCGAACTGCATGCCACGCATGAAATTAGCAACTGATTCAAGTTGCTCAAGCAACTCTTCGTTATCCATTTTGCTTTCCTCTTACGGTCTCGCATAACGTTTAATGTTGTGCTGAATGTTATTGATCTGCTTGTCTATGTCGTGAATACGATGCTGACATGCTTGCTTAAACTGAAACGTTGAATTGAGATGATTGAGACTTTCCAATTTTTCTTTGTCTTGATGCAATGATTCGAGATTCTTCTTTGCTTCGATTAGGTCCATATAATCACCAATTACACCAAACTAGATAAGCAACGAAAAACATCACAACCAAATAAAACACCGTTTTGATGACGTTCTTAAACTGCTGACAATCTTCTTCAATTTGCTTGAGTTCTTCTTCGTCCATAGCGCGCCTACCTAGAATTTATTCAATCTACGTGCATATAGGCGTTTCTTCTTTTGACTTACCTTGTTCAGTTTGTTACCGACTGGTTTTGCTTTGAATGCAAATGGCGATACTGATCCACCAAGTGATGGAGCAGCTTCAACTGCCCAACCAATAATTGCAGCCATCATTCCAATAGCACTTGCTAACATTACTCGACTCATACGCATTTTGATGCTCCATTTAGCTACGTTTACTTTATTGTTATTAACTTAGATGAAGTGAGCATCTCATCAACTTTGAGTGCACTCCTGTGCCAAGAGGTCAAATCACTGTTGCACACTTCTCTAAATTAAAACAACCCAACCATCACGATTTCCATGACAGTTGGGTTGAGTAGTACTGCACTTCAAGGCTACTGTATGTGTTAAGGGGTCGCCAATCCGCAAGTAAATACTCACCTCTTTAGGTGGTCA
>CALKAH010000156.1 GCA_937983315.1 uncultured Acholeplasmataceae bacterium
CATACGAGATCGTATTCGGTGACTGGAGTTCAGACGTGTGCTCTTCTGATCTTGTTGTAAAGAATACACAAACGAACGAAGGACGTAGCGAAGCAAAACCTAAAAAACCCAAAGTCAAACGTAGTCATTCACAACGTAATTTGCCTTGGCGATAAGGAGGTGTTTTTGTGGAAACCTATGAAGTCAATAAACGCATTGGACAACTCAAAGAAAGCATCAGTGACTTAAGAAAAGCGATAGGTCCACAAAAACTCGAGGAGACCTATCAAAAACTCAATGAAGTGATGCAATCACCCTCATTTTGGTCAGATACGAAAAATGCGAAGAAGGTTACAAAAGAAGCTACTGAAATTCGCGAAAAACTTGACCGATATCAGGTGCTTGCAAGAAAACTTGAACAGCTGATCGAATGGTATGAGATCAGTGAAGAAGGTAGTGAAGAATGGACCATTCTAGAAGATGATCTTGAATCTCTTGATAAAGAGGTGAAAGTCTTTGAGGTCGAAACCATTTTGAATGGACCCTATGATCATTCAAATGCCATCTTAGAACTCCATCCTGGTGCGGGTGGTACAGAATCTCAAGATTGGGCTGATATGCTTTATCGGATGTATGTCCGTTATGCGCAAAAGAAACGCTTTAAAGTCGAAATCTTAGATTATCAAGCAGGTGAAGAAGCAGGTATTAAGTCAGTCACCCTCTTGATTAAAGGTGCGTATGCATATGGTTATTTAAAAGCAGAACGCGGTGTTCATCGTTTGGTGAGAATCTCCCCCTTTGATGCCAATGCAAGACGTCATACCTCATTCGCTTCACTGGATGTCATGCCTGAAATTGAAGAAGATTTGGATATTGAAATCAAAGATGAAGACTTAAAGATTGATGTCTATCGTTCAGGTGGTGCAGGTGGTCAAAGCGTGAATACCACAGACTCTGCAGTGAGAATCACACACTTACCATCAGGAATTGTTGTCACATGCCAAAATGAACGGTCACAATTAAAAAATAAAGAGTCAGCCATGAGTGTCCTCAAGGCGAAACTCATGCAAGAAGAGATTAGAAAACAAGAAGAAACATTAAAAAGTATTAAAGGTGAACAAAAAGACATCAGTTGGGGTTCACAAATTCGCTCCTATGTCTTTCATCCCTATCAGATGGTCAAAGATCATCGGACGAATTACGAAGTTGGTCAAGTCGATCTCGTCATGGACGGAGATTTAGACGGATTTATCAATGCTTATCTTAAAGCAGGTGAGTCATATGAATAAAGCTAAATGGCGTGAAATCATAGAAATTACAGCAGGCGTTGTGCTTCTATCTGCTGGTTTCTATTTTTTCTTACTTCCACTCAATATGGTGATTGGTGGCGTCATGGGGATTTCAGTCATTATACAAGAGATCATTCCTGTATCGATTTTTATGTATATCGCTAATATCATCCTCCTTCTTATCGGTTGGCTTGTCTTAGGAAAAGTCTTTTTCATGAAGACAGCACTTGCAACGATCTTATCACCAACCATTATTTGGGTGTTAGAACATACGGTGCCTTCAAATTTTTTCATGAGACATATGACAGAAAGTCCACTGTTGATTGGAGCATCCTTCGGAGGTCTCTTCCTAGGTGTTGGTTTAGGTATTGTAATCAGAAATAACGCGACCACAGGTGGTATGGATGTCATCCAAAACATCATGCACAAATATTTACATATCCCATTTTCTACAGCGATGTATATCACCGATGGCATTATCATCGGGATTGCGATGATCATCAATTTCCAATTAGGTTTGTATGCTGTAGGTTCCATGATTATCAGTGGTGTTTTAATCGATCGGTTATCGATTGAAGGTAAGGCTGGTTATACAGTCTTTATTGTGACATCATTCACTGAAAAGATTCAAGAACAAATCTATGAAAAACTTGAACGTGGGATTACTCAAGTTAAGGTGATTGGTGGCTATTCAAAAAAAGAAAAAGATATGATTATATGCACGGTCGATCGTGCCCAACTTTATATCTTCAAACGTATCATTAAATTAACTGATCCCAAAGCATTCACCTTTGTCACACGGACAAAAGAAGCTTTAGGTGAAGGATTCAGTCGGGAGGGTGCTGTATGGTAAATAAAAAACTTGGAATACTCTTTCTTTTCAGTGTTATCCTCGCTTTTTTAGCAGGTTTTTTTGCCCAACGTATCCTACCTTCAACACCACAAAACAATTCATCGGATATGTTTGACTATATCATTCAGTCCTTTGAAAACTATTACTATTATGATGTAGAGGATGAAGAAATCCATGAAGCGTTTATTCAAACCATGGAAGCAGCCATCAATTCGATTGCAGAAGCTAATCATGATCCTTACACACGGCTTTTAGCCATCCCTTTATCAGCAACGCCTGCAGATGATGAAAAGTTTGTAGGTATTGGTATCAGTTTTCTCTTTGAAGACCAAGATATCAGAATTGGTTATGTCTATCCACAAGGACCTGCACATGGCAAATTCTTCCCCAATGATTTAATCATCGGTCTACGCAGCGAAGGAAATGCCATCCTATTCAAAGACTTAAGCAGCGAAGATCAAGTCATACAACTTCTTAAGGGTACGCTGAATGAAGAAAAGATTTTTATCGTTAGAGATCCACTCGGTAATGAATATGATGTTTCGATTACCTATCAAGAAATACTCACACCAACTGCCTATTCTAAAGACTTAGGTGAAGCTAATATCGCCTATATTCATATCACCAGTTTTGCAGGTGCATCAGAAACATCCGTGGGTACCGCAGCAGTCTTTCAAGATATCTTAAATCAACTCGAACAAACCATCCTGACCGGTCCTGAGAAGACATTGATTTTAGATTTGCGTAACAATCCAGGTGGTGCACTCACTGCCCTTCACAATCAGGGTCAAGCTTCGATGTTACCTGGTATCACCCAACAATTACTGCCACGAAACTTAGAAAGACCACTCTTTACGATGATACCTAAGAGTGGTACGGTTCAAAACTTTTATGGAAATCTATCTCAACCCAAGCCTTACGATATAAAAATCTTAGTCAATGAACATTCGGCATCGGCAGCAGAAGTTTTAGCTGCTGCACTCTTGACAGAGGGTGGCTATGAACTCTATGGACGTCCAACCTATGGAAAAGGCGTCTATCAAAATCAAGTGAGATTAAGTGATATTCGTGATGTGAGATATGCACTCGTCTATACCGAGGGTGAGTGGTTTTATGGTGATGGACTCAATGTAGCAACTACACCTCTTAGCGTCAATCTGATTGAATCTTCAGGCATGAGAAATCTTGAAATGCCCATCTTCAAAGAAGAGATGTCATTCAACCACGTCTATGAAGAACTTGCTTTATATCAAGCATTTTTCAATGAGTATTATGGATTAACTGGAACAAGTGCACTTCGTATGGATGGTTATTTTGATGAAGCAACCAGACTCAAAGTGCTGCAATATAATATTGAAAAAGAATTATCGGGTGATGTTATTAGCTTAGAAACGGCGAGACATATCCACTTGGATTATATGTTTTTATCAGGTAGTATTGATCATGATCATGAACTTCATGTATTGATCGATTTAATCAAAACGAGTTAATAATGAAAACAATCCTTGAACTGATCAAAAAGAAGAATACTGTCTTATTAAAGATGGATGATGCCTCAGATATCGAGGTCATCTTTGAGGTTGCGCTTCACTATCATCTACGTGCTGGTGAAACCTATGATGATGAAACATGGAAAGCGATGATCCATGAAAACATGTATCAAACAGCGCTTTCTTATGCATTCCTGAAACTTAAAAAAATGCTCAGTATCTTTGAAATGAGACAAGAACTTGAAAAAAAGGGATATTCTCAAGGTATCATCAAACAGGTCATGCATCATCTGATTGAACGTCGATATCTCGATGATGTTCGCTACGCAGAAACATATCTATCCACCAAAAAAATGGTTGAAGGACCCGAAATGATCCTTTATCAATTAAGAAATAAAGGTATTCATGAGCACATTCTAGAACATCTTTTTGATGGATATCAAGAAGAAGAGATTGTCTATCAAATTGCTGAAAATAAGCTTAATAGCATCAAAAACAA
>CALKAH010000157.1 GCA_937983315.1 uncultured Acholeplasmataceae bacterium
CGTCATCGGTAGGTCCCACTTTAAAATCAATCAGCATACAGACGAGTTTAAGCATCGGGGCTTGCATCATAAAATCACGAATCATGATGATGAATGCATCTTGATGGGATTTCGAACGTCTTGCATACCCATAACCTGGTGCATCAACCAAGTAAAATTCATGCTCGATATCATAAAAATTAAGGGTGATTGTCTTACCAGGTGTATTGGATACACGGGCTAAACTTTTACGGTTTGTCAGTGCATTGATGAATGAACTTTTTCCTACATTGGACCGACCTAAAAGAAGGATACTTGGTAAATCGTGTAAACCATCTTTAAGATCCGTGATACTTTTGATATAAGTCGCTTGTTTGATCATTCAACAATCCTTTCATAGGAAAAAAGTAGTCCGAAGACTACTCTACATTATAAACTATTTAAGGGCGATTTGGAAGACATCATTCACATTTTCAACGGGAACGATTTGTAAAGCATCTCTGACCTCTTGTGGGATGTCATCAACGTCTTTCACGTTTTCTTTGGGAATGATAATGGTCTTTAGACCACTACGGTGAGCTGCAATCGCTTTTTCCTTTAATCCACCGATGGGTAGAACATATCCTCTTAAGGTGATTTCACCAGTCATACCGACTTCTTTTCTGATTAAACGCTGGGTTGCTGCTGAGAAAATCGCAGTCGCCATCGTAATACCCGCTGAGGGTCCATCTTTCGGGATTGCTCCTTCAGGCACGTGAACGTGGAAGTCGTTATTGTTGAAGAGATCATCATCGATGTTATACTGCTTCGCTTTCGATTTGACGAAGGATAGAGCAGTCATCGCAGATTCTTTCATCACATCACCGAGTTTACCGGTTAAAACAAGTTTACCGTTACCTTTATAGTAGGTCACTTCAACGGGTAATGTGTCACCACCAAATGTGGTATAAGCTAATCCGGTAGCAACCCCAACCTGATCTTGGACATCCGATTGGTTATGGGTAAATTTAGGTTTACCAATATATTCTTCGATGTTTGATACAGCGATATTGACATGTTCAACTTTCTTCATTAAAATCTGCTTAATCGATTTACGAATGAGTGATCCAATGTAACGGTTGAGTTCACGTACCCCTGCTTCTCTGGTGTAATGGCGGATGATGTAATAGACTGCATCGGGTTCAAGTGTAAATTCTTTTTCAGTGATACCATGAGCCTTTAACTGTTTGGGAATTAAATGCTTGAGTAGATCGGAAGAGCGCGTGTAGGGAAAGAGTGTAGATCTCGGTGGTCGCCGTAT
>CALKAH010000158.1 GCA_937983315.1 uncultured Acholeplasmataceae bacterium
GAGATCGTATTCGGTGACTGGAGTTCAGACGTGTGCTCTTCCGATCTACTGTAGGACCTTTTTTCGATCCAGAGACTTCACCTTCAATACCAAATTGATTCAGTGTTGAATTGATAATATCCATTTGATCGAGTAACCATTGAGGTTTTTCATCCAAATCACGTTGTTTCTTGGAAAATAAGGTGACGGGTGGATAGAGATATTGCTTGTTTTGCTTAGGAATATAGGTTTCTTTTTCGAAATGGGATGTTTCTTCTTGTTTGGTTGTTTGACGCACGCCAAAATCAGAGGTTACAATCGGTTTTTCAAAGGTTGGTCTGCGATAGGTTTCAACCACAGGTTCACAATCGCTCTTCTTTTCTTCGATCACTGGAGCAACATAAGCAACCATTCGCTTGGGTTCTGGATTAGCTTTAAACGGCATGGGATCACTTTCAGGTTTTGATTGACTGATCGTTTTACCAATGGGTTTTAATGTTTTCTTTTCTTCCTTCACTTCACTCTCTTGGTTTTGATCAGGTGTATAATTAGATGGTCCAAAGTACTCTTCACGTGTTTTATTGGAGACAATATTGTTAAATTCATAGTACTTGTTACCGTATTTTTTAATTGCTTCTTCTTCAGATAGTTTAGGCTTTGTTCGAAATGCATCAAACCGAAGGACGGTATCACCTGTATCTTTGACGGTGAATGGGACCGTCACAACATCTTTGACACTGCGTCCAAAAATGGGCGATACAAATCGATCCTTCTTGTATTTGGATTTACTTCGAATACCTTCGAGTTTAACAAACTGAAAAATGATAAAGGGGTCTTTGGTCACGCTGAGTTCGGGATTGACTTTTTCTTTTTTCATCTTATTCACCCTCTTTTTCAACAACTTGCTTAATATCTTTCTTCAAATCATCATAGAGCTGATCAACATCCATGTCAATGGATTTTTCTTCATGAAAGACTTTTTTACTATAGATTTTATAGGTTTCTTCACCTGTAATTTTGATAAGTGCGATCCCAATATGGACGGTCACAATTTGTAGAGCAACTTCTTTAGTGAAACGTCTAAACCAATACACGGGATTGACTGCATTTAAGATTGCACCTGCTGCTTTCGTCATCCCTGAATACTTTTTTGCTGTTTTAACAATGGGATTATTTTCTATTTTGGTTTTCACTTCATTCATCTCAACGATTTTTGCAAGTGTCCATCCTCTGGTTAATCTCAATATTCTGGAAGATGTCATGAGTTCTTGAAAACGATTGGTGATGTAGTGATTCAGCATAAGCGTTTCATCAACAGTTAATTCGAGGTAAGGATATTTTGATTTAGGATAAAACTTTTTGGCGATATCAACCGATAATTCACGATTGACTTCGAGCAAATGTTTACCAAAACCAACCGCTTCACGTTGTTGTTTATCCTTAAAGAGTTTGATTGCATCTTGAATGAGCCATTTGATTTCTTCTTCATCAATATCTTGCTCATCGGTATGACGCAGTTTCAATCCTTTATTCATACTCTTTAAGACGGCATAAACATAAAGTAAAAGAAGGATCAGAAAGCCAAAACTAATCCCAAGCAAAAAACTGATGAGCGTTGATAAATCAAGACGAATAGGTCCAAAACTCAAGAAAATGAACATGCGTGCCTTTCCTCCTAAAGATAATTATACCATGTCTTCGATGCAAGGTGGTATCGCATGTAACAAAAAGGAGCCAAGCTCCTTATGTCGTGGTTTCAATATCATGGTAGAAGGTGAAGATGATGAATTGTGCAATCGCACCTTCTGTGGTTAAGGTAACATTGAACTGCTGAATGTAATACAAGCGATCATGTGCGTAAAGCTCTTCAATAAAATCGAGAAGTTTTGCAGGTTCTGTCACCGTGATATTCATCGAGATGCGCACATACTTGAGTTGTGGTGGCATAGGTTCGCTAAACGGAGACGCAACCTGTGTGTTGTAGTTCACGGAGTAATTGCTAAACGCTTGAAAAGAGGCTGCATTTCTCGCTTCTAAAAACTCTGTTGAGATCACATATTGATCAAAGGTTGTTGGTAAATAAGGAAGGAGCTCATCAATGGTTTGATAGGTGATGGGTTCTTCAGTGGATAACAATTGATTGATCTGACGTTGGATTGCTCGTTCTTGTTGTTCAAGTTCGTAAAGCCTAGATTCTTGAAGATTGATCACACCAAAATAGCCCGCAATTGCAACCAAGAAAATAACGATAAGTAAGTACAAAAACTTAACTTGACTCACCTTTTTACCGAAAATATCATATTTACGCATAATAGATCGTCACCTCCATGGTTGAGGGTGATGTGAAACGATAGGTGGGTCTTTCGGTCATCCAGCGTGTTGTTGTAGGTTCATTTAGCACACCATGAGTTTCATAAAGATCAATGACATATTCGTATAAATGGGTATCAGATGTTCCATTAATGATGATAATGATTTCATTTTGCCCAGGCCGTAATTGATAGCTAGATAAGCTCACATCACTATCGAATAAGGCCATGATATCCAGTATATATGCGCCAAACATATCTTGCTCGTTTGCAATATGCTGATAAGCGGTATTGTGGTTGAGCTGATCAATCGGATAGACGGGAATTGCTGGCGTTTCTTCAATGAGCATATCGAGTTGCATCTGAAGTGCATTATTTCTGTTTTGTTGCATCTTAATCTCTTCAGACATCGCATAAAAAGGAATATAAACTAAAAGCATGAAGACAACTATCGTAAACGCAACCACCATCATTTGATGACCATAAATACGCGTTTTTTGAATGCGTTCGAGCTTAAAATCGATATTATGTTGCAATCTAAACGGTTCACCGAGTAAAACGGCATACGGAAGTTTGCACGTTTTAGGTAACATTTTGCAGAATGTTTCTTCTAAATGGAAGTCACACAGTTGAGCCTTATACGATGATAGTTTTCTGATCAGTAATTTGTTTAATTCTTCATCCGCTAAATCATCATTCATGTTAAAAATAAGGACTTTTGCAATCGCTTGTTTTCCTTTACGAAGGTTGTAGCGATAATAGTTTGCGATTCTTTCAATATAGTTTTCAACCATCAGGGCATACTCTTCTTTACCACCATCATTTTCTTCAATGAGGTTGAAAATTGGAAAACCCTTTTCAAGAATTTGAATCGAGAACATACCTGTATAAAGGTTGACAAACATCACGATCTCTTCAAGTGGAGAAACTTTATTGTGATAGACATTATAAAGAGGGATTGCTGAGATGTCGTATTTGACTTCTTTTGCATTTAAACGGTCGAAAATATCGTGATAACTATGGAGTAACTGACCATCGGTGATCAGTGCAATCACACGAATCAGTGTTTCATCTTCTTCACGAACAAAATGTGTAATTAGAGGATCTGGATATGGAAAATGAAGTGACTTTCCTAATTGTTCTTGGAAATATTGATCAATCGTCTTTTTTCCTAAGTCTTCACGTTTAATCTTCACATCACGAATGAGGACGTTTTGATCATGGATCATCAACGTGATTGTTCTGGGATAGACTTTAAAGCGATCAAGTAATTGTTTGACGGTTTCAAGAACACTTTCGGGTTCCTTGATATAACCATTTTCGATCGCGCCTTTTTCGAGTTGTGCAGTGCCATAAGCAGCTTGATCTAAAAAAGGCTGGTGCTGAAAGAAACCAACCATTTGATCGGTGAAAAAGATGGAAGGATCAGATCGTTTATTGAACATAGCCATCACATCCCTAATAGTCCCAAATATGAATCAAGGAGCCAATCTCCATAAAAATAAGCAATCACAACGCCCATGAAAAGGAAGGGAACAAGAGGAAAAACCTGTCCTTTCTTCTTTATCTTTATGATACCATAAATAAGTCCGATGATAGATGCAAGAAAAAGAGACATTAATCCCAAAGACAGATTAAGTAACCATCCAATAAAAAGAAAGAGTTTGACATCACCACCACCTAAAGCTTCCTTATGGAAAACCTTGGAAGATAGATAGGCGATGAAGAAGAGGATAACAAATAAAGTCAGTGAGGATACAAGATAGGTGATCCACGTTCCTTGAATGATTCGAATGATCACAAGTGGAACAAGACCCATCATCCATATGCGATCAATGACAATCATCGATCGGAGATCAGAGATGATTTCAATAAAAAAGACACTATACATCATCAAGATGATGACTGAATCCAACGAAAATCCTTGATAGAGATAGGTGAATAGAAAAAGTAGACCACCAAGTAACTCAAATAAAGGATAACATCCCTTGATTTTTGAACCACATGAAGGACAATGACCTAGATCGGAAGAGCACACGTCTGAACTCCAGTCACCGAATACGATATC
>CALKAH010000159.1 GCA_937983315.1 uncultured Acholeplasmataceae bacterium
TTTTTGCAAAAGAACCACGATCACTTCTCACATGGGGAAAAGAACCTGTCTTTAATCATGAACATTACGGTGGAAACCTCAAAGGTATCACTGAAAAACTTCCTTATTTACGTGATTTAGGGATTACGGGAATCTATTTTACACCCCTTTTCACATCACCAACTGCACATAAATATGATACGACCAACTATTTTGAGATTGATCCTCAATTCGGTTCAAATGATGACTTGAAGACGCTTGTAGATACAGCACATCAACTCGGTATTCGTGTAATACTTGATGGTGTATTCAATCATGCAGGATTTTTGCATCCTTATTTTCAAGATGTGATCAAACATGGAGAGAGTAGCCCTTATATCCATTGTTTTTATATTGATAAGTTTCCGATTATTACCTTCCCATTAAGTGAAGAAAAAAGACCCATGAACTATCAAGGTCTTCCTCTTCACTACAAAACATTTGCTTTTCAACCGAGCATGCCCAAATGGAACACATCGCATCCTCTTGTGCAAAAACATCTCTTGGATGTTGTCAGTTATTGGATCAAGGAATATGATATCGATGGTTGGCGTCTCGATGTATCTAACGAACTCTCCCATGATTTCTTACGTGCCATCAAAAAAACAGCACGTTCCATCAAAAAAGATAGTTTTATCCTTGGTGAAAACTGGGATCAATCACTGCCATGGCTTCAAGGTGATCAACTTGATAGCGTGATGAACTATGAATTAAGTTATGCGATTTGGTCATATCTCGAAGGTCAGAAGGATGGTACTCACTTTCATGATCAACTGATGAATCATCTTGCACATACGCCTAAAAATGTCATTAAAAACATGTTTAATCTTGTGGGTAGTCACGATACTATACGCATCAAAAAACGGCTTCAAGACGATACAAAGCGTGTGAAATGTGCATACGTTCTGATGTTTACATCTCCTGGAACACCAACGATCTATTATGGTGATGAAATCGGGATGACAGGTGATCATGATCCTGATAATCGCCGCTGTATGCCATGGGATCCTTCTTCTTGGGATCATGATTTCTATGCATTTACAAAGTCAATCATTACCATTAAAAAGACATACCATGACCTTTTTCTACAAAACCCAATCTTTATCAGTAGAGAACCTGTCTGTTTCTATAAAGCGATCCATGATCATAAAATACTGTGTATTGTGAATGGAGAACACGCACAATCCCTTGTGATTCCCCAAGAACATCAAGGCACATACATCAATCTTTTAAGCAATGCAAAAATTCTTATTCATGATACACTCAATCTAGAAGCTTATGATGTCTATCTCTATCTTAAGGAGGTCACAGATGAAACCAACCATTCGTGATGTAGCCAAACGTGCTAATGTGAGTGTTTCCACCGTATCCCGTGTGATTAACCAAAAAGGATATGTTCATGAAGAAACGAAAGTTCTTGTCAATAAAATCATCAAAGATTTAGGATTTATCCCCAATCAGCTTGCGCGTTCACTCACCAATCGTAGTTCAAAGATTATTGGTGTGATTGTCCCTCATATCGGGCCATCATTTTATGGTGAACTTTTAGAAGGTATCGAGATCGGAAGAGCGTCGTGTAGGGAAAGAGTGTAGATCTCGGTGGTC
>CALKAH010000160.1 GCA_937983315.1 uncultured Acholeplasmataceae bacterium
TGGGGGGGGGTGGTATGGGTGTTTTGGTTGTTTTTTCAAGCAGAAGGCGGCAGACTGGATCGTGTTCGGGGACTGGAGTTCAGACGGGTGCTCTTCCGATCTCCCTGTGGCTAGACCTGCTAAGTAGGCAGCACCAAGTGCTGTGGTCTCTAATATTTTGGGTTGATCGACTCGTAGATCTAAAATATCTGCTTGAAACTGCATCAAAAATTGATTCACGGTCGCTCCACCATCAACTTTGAACGATGTAATCGGAAGTTTTGTATCTTCTTCCATGGCACGTAGAACATCCATCGACTGATAGCATATCGCTTCAAGAACAGCACGCGACAGATGAGCTTTAGTCGTACCTCTCGTCAGTCCAAATAATGCACCTCGCGCATCAGAGTCCCAATAAGGAGTTCCAAGTCCAACAAATGCAGGGACTAAATAAACACCTTCATTTGAGGGTAGTGAATAGGCAAGATTCTCTGTTTCTTGCGCTGAGTCAATTAACTTAATACCATCACGCAACCATTGAACGGAAGAACCTGCAACGAAAACACTACCTTCTAGTGCATAAGTGATGGTTTGATCAATACCCCAAGCGATGGTCGTGAGTAAACCATGTTCAGAAATGATCGGTTGTTCACCAGTATTCATCAGCATGAAACATCCTGTACCGTATGTATTTTTAACCATCCCTTTTTCAAAACACGTTTGTCCAAATAACGCAGCTTGTTGATCTCCAGCCATGCCAGCAATGGGGACTTTTCGGCCAAAAAAATGATGCGGAGCTGTTAATCCATAGACTTCAGAACTGGATTTAACTTCTGGCAACATCGACATAGGGATAGCCATGATGTTGCATAATTCTTGGTCCCATTCTTTTTCAAAGATGTTATAAAGAAGTGTTCGAGATGCATTGGTGTAGTCAGTCACATGAATTTTCTCACCCGACAATTTATAGACAAGCCATGTGTCAATCGTACCAAACATGAGATCTCCTTGAAGAGCTTTTTCACGTGCGCCTTCCACATGATCGAGCATCCACTTGATTTTGGTTGCAGAAAAGTATGCATCGATTAATAATCCAGTTTTTTTCTTAAAGAGAGGACCATAACCTTGTTTGTTAAGATCATCACATAGATCCGATGTTTGTCGAGATTGCCAAACGATTGCATTATAGATGGGTTGACCTGTATGACGATCCCACACCACGGTTGTTTCACGTTGATTTGTAATCCCAATGGCTTGAATATCTTGAGGTTTTAACTTGGCTTCGAGTAAGACGCGTGCCATGACTGCAAGAACACTGACCCAAATTTGATTGGGTGAATGTTCAACCCAGCCTGGATGCGGATAAATCTGCTTGATCTCTTCACTCGCCATGGCGATGATATTCGATGCATGATCGAAAATGATCGCGCGTGTACTTGTTGTCCCTTGATCAATCGATAGAATGTATTTCATGAGATACTCCTTACTGATGGTTAACATCAGTCGATTTGGTTGCAACCATATCGACACCTGTTTGATGAATATTTGATACGATGATATCTCCTATTTTAACATGTTTCGTGACAATCAGTTGATTCAATTCAGACATTATGTCAAAGAGATATTCTTTGGGAACAGGTTCTTTTGATTTGACGGATAATCGAGGAACATCGTTAAAAATGGTTCTCACGGTCGTCGTTAGCATGCGTTTAGGATGAGTTAATTCACTGATAGCATATTGATAACCACGAGGACACTTATTACCGGTAATCTTTTGATTTTCATCAACGGATAGATGACAACCAACAGGACAAACTATACATGTTAGTTCTTTCATACAATGTCCTCCACGATAAGTTGAATCGGATTTTTAGAGATAAGTTGATGAGGTTGTATGATCATAGACAGATCGGAAGAGCGTCGTGTAGGGAAAGAGTGTAGATCTCGGTGG
>CALKAH010000161.1 GCA_937983315.1 uncultured Acholeplasmataceae bacterium
ATCGTATTCGGTGACTGGAGTTCAGACGTGTGCTCTTCCGATCTTGATGGAAGAAGATGAACGCAACGGCATGGATCCCGAAGTCGCAGCTAAAGCGATTCATCGCCTTGTCCAAAAGAAGCGCATTCCTCTTTATATCACGATTGGTGGTAAGTATCGTCTCTTTGTCATTTTACACAAGTTTTTACCTGCACGCTTTGCGAATGCAGTTGTCGGTGCCATTTACGGCTTTAAAAAGGACTAATTCATGAAACAAGAACACATCATACTCAAAGCCATCATGGCTGGTGTATTTATCGGACTTGCAGGACTCATTTATTTGAGTGTTGCAGATAAAGTTTTGGGGGCTATTCTCTTTAGTTTTGGACTTCTAATGGTTGTTTCAAAAGGTTACTATCTTTACACAGGTAAAGTGGGTTATCTTCTACCTTATTCAAAAGGCTATCTCATGATTCTAGGAAAAACACTTTTAGGTAACCTCATCGGTATTGGGATGGTTGGTATCCTCTTTAGATTCTCAGGACAAAACCACTTAATCACGCAAGCTTATGATTTGGTATCCTTGAAACTTGCAAATAGCTGGTATGAGACACTCGTTCTTGCTATTTTTTGTGGGATGATGATGTATGTTGGAGTTCAAGGCTATAAAGCAATGAAACTCGATGGCATGAAGATTTTAATCGTCATTTTAGCGGTTACCATCTTCATTCTCGCTAAATTTGAACACAGCGTTGCCAACATGCTTTATCTCTTCTTAGGGTGGGCATGGTCTATCAAAACTATTATCTATCTGGGACTATGGGTGCTCGGTAATGCCATTGGCGCAGTTATCCTCAATCTTGTTGAACAAAAGATCAATCCAATCGCACCTTAAAGGTGCTTTTTTCTTAAGAATTTCTTAAGTGACATGATTTTATTCATCTTTTTGACTATAATATGATTACAATGAAAAAGGGTGTATGTATGAAAAATCCCTACTTTGAAAAAGCTGCACAAACATTAAAAGAAGAATATCATCTCGATATGATCCACGACGTTCTCCTTGGAAAAAGCAACCGTGTCATCTGCTATGCAGAAACTTCGGATCCAAAGAACGTTTTTTTAAACGTCATTTCTAATCGTTTGACTGCGCTTGGACTAGACGACAAGCCATTAATTCGACTTGATGATCTCTTGAGTTACTATGATCCCAATAACAAGTACGCTGAAGTCGCAAGCATTAAAAAACACATGGATTATGTATATAACAACCTTTATCAGTTCAACCGTGAATCGTCAACAACATTTCCTATACGAACACCAAAGGGTCGCTACTGGATATCGATGGATATGATGCCCGTAGAAACTATAAAAGACTTGGTCGTATATTTCATCTATGAAGTAACCGAAGGAATGAGTGCTGAAGAAAGTAATTATGAGAAGTCACATCGTGATGCACTAACTGGACTTTTCAACAAGTATACATTAGATTTCCACTATGGCGAAAGATTCATGCTCCCTGATTTTCATGTCATGTATTTAGATATCGATGATTTCAAACCGATCAATGATACACACGGTCACTCATTAGGCAATGAATATTTAATCGCTTTCGCTAATATTTTAAAAAAACATTCACGAGGTTATAATCAATTTTATCGTCTAGGTGGCGATGAATTTGTAGGTCTTTTTTGGGACACCGATGAAACAATAAAATCAATTGCACAAAGGATTATCGAAGAGACAAGAGCATTAAGATTTTACCCAGACGAGCGAGGTATTACTGTATCCATCGGTGTGATGAAAGCGACCAAACGACATGATATCATTCGTAAAGCTGATAAAATACTCTATGATGTAAAAAGTAAAGGTAAAAATCAATTTGAATATGTTGTTGAAATGTGAACCACAAAGAAGGTTCACTTTTCTTTTTAACTGATGTATAATAAAAACAACATGATTCATAGGGGGAAACGATGAAAAAACTCATTGTATTTGTACTGATTCTTATTCTTTTGCCGTGTTTACCTGTTCAAGCCACACCACCTTGTGCAGAACCAGGATTTGTTATTGAGATTTGGGCTATGGATGGGTGTAATGACACCTCTGATGTCATCAATCTTGATCTTTTGGTGGAAAAAGAAGATGTTCCAACATCGATTAACATGACGATATCACCTTTGTATCAAGATTTATATGGTGAAACCATAAGACCAGATTATCTTGATCAACTTGATGAAGATTGGACAAGCTATCTCGCATTTGTTGAAGGGGCTTCATATGAAGCCTTAAGCCCTTGTTATTATGCATTTGCATTAGGTGAAGATGAGTATCTTCATTACTCTTCTGTGATGGTAGTCTATTTTAATGATGCTGGTGAAACGCTTTTTACCTCGGAACCACTGATTATGGATCAAATAGATAACGATATGGGATGTCGCTATGGTGAAATTACATTCAACATCTCAACTTTGACCATTGAAAACACGTATCGCTACGCGGTTTCTCCACTAAGCATGCTCTTTATGGTAGTCTTATCGGTACTCAATCCAATTGCGAACGTTTATGATTTTCTTGGCATACCATACTCAGTAGGTACTCTCGTTCTAACCTTCTCATTTATTATCCTTCTTATTTTCGTACTCTTCATCTTAGCCATCACCTTGATTATGCATCGTATTTTCAAGAAAAAACG
>CALKAH010000162.1 GCA_937983315.1 uncultured Acholeplasmataceae bacterium
AAAATTATAACCGTGCGATCACACCGACCTGTATGACTTATAGTAATCATACAGCACGCCAGATCAATCCACGGACCTATGAAGTTCCTTATATTGGACAACAAGCAACCACGATGCAACTTGATATGGAAGAAAAAGCCTTAACCCTTCTCGAAAATAAGATGGATAAACTGTATGATCTATCCGATAAAAATGATCGTATCATGCGTCTTCTTAATCAATCTAAATCGAATCAACTCGTACACACCGGTCAACTACGTTTCTTAGATTTGATTAAACAAACACGACGTGAATATGCACAAATCGAAGATCAAATTGCATCACTTGGTAAAGATAAGAGCATCCAAAAACTCGAAGATCAAATCGAAAAAGCTCGTCAATCGAGACGACAGCTCAGAACAGATGCTGATCAGCTCGTTGGAGAGATCGCAACCCTTCGTGAAAGTCGTCAACGTGTTTACGATTTAATCGATGATATCAAAGATAAAATTGAGTCTTATGCCAAAGAACAAAAGGTGCTTGCTCTCAAACATCCAGAAAAACTTTCGCTTGCCAACACCCAGTTTTATGCGCTTAAACTCAAGATGAAACATGATCATGATCAGATCACAGAATACCTTGCACAATCCAATGTGGCACTCACCTCTCAGATCGTGAGAGGAGAAGCTGATCTCATCAATCAGATGAAATTCTTCAATCAAACCTATCATTTTGGGGCATCACCTCAACTGGATTCACTCATCTATTACGAACAAGAAGCTCAAATGATTCGAAACAACAACTTGATTCGTTATGAGATTGAAGCATCCGAACTGAGAAGAAACTCAGAAATCGGTTTTAAAGAAGAATTTGTCGGTAAGCTTCGTGCATCGATTGAAAATGCGCAACAACAAATCGAAGAGTTGAACTATGCCTTGACCGATAAAACATTCGGTACCGACGCTTATCAGCTCATCTACCGTGCATCAGAATCACCTGATTATAAGCAATATTACGAAATCATCATGGCCAATGAAGCGATTCAAAAGCATACGCTCTTCACCGAAGGGTTAACCAAAAAGAATGAACAAATCTTGATGGAATTGTTTGAAAAGATTGCATCCAATGACCCAGAATATGATCAACTTACCTATAAGTTCCTCGATTATCGTAACTACATGTCTTATGATATTGAAGTCACCAACAAGAATGGTAATAAATCATACTTCTCGAAAGTATCGAAAGAAAAATCGGGTGGTGAAACTCAAGTTCCATTCTATATTGTCATTGCAGCTTCCTTCCAACAACTCTTGACGAAAAATCGTCGTGTGGACTCAGGTTGTATCGTCTTATTCGATGAAGCATTCAATAACATGGACGAATCACGTATCGATGCGATGATGAAATTCTACAACAGCTTATCGATTCAGCTCTTTATTGCTGTACCACCACAACGCGTTTCAAATATCATCAATTACGTCAATACAAGCTTAGTCATCGTCAAAGATAATGACTATGCGATTGTTGAAACATTTAAGGATGAACGGATGCTTCGCGTCTAATGAAGATGGCCCAGCGTGGCCATCTTTTCACATAAGAAGGGGATAATATGAAAAAGATTAGTTTCGCAGATTTAAAGACATTAGAAGGGCATTACGACAATAAGCCCGTCCAGAAAGCACTCTCGCGTGTGCTTGTCAAAAATGAGCTTCAAGGATTGTTTGATAAACTTGAAGTCAAACCAAGCATTCAATTTAAGTTCTCGCATGAAATCAAAACACTGCCTGTTACCTATCAAAAACAGAGCGGTCGATGCTGGATTTTTGCTGGACTCAATATGCTTCGTGAAATCGTTGCTAACCGCTTTGAACTCAAAGACTTTGAGCTCTCACAAAATTATACGGCATTTTACGATAAACTCGAAAAGATCAATTATTTCATTGAAATCATGGATGACTTTTTACATGTCGATCAAGACGACAGAACGCTTCAACATATCTTAAAGACCGGTATCCAAGATGGCGGTCAATGGGATATGTTTGTGAGTTTAGTTGAAAAGTATGGGGTTGTACCCAAGGAAGCGATGCAAGAAACATCGTCATCATCCAATACACGCTTTATGAATCAGATTATTAATATCAAACTAAGACAATACGCATCCAACGCACGACACCTCTTTGAAGAAGGCAAGAAAGATGAAATTCTCCATCTGAAAAAACAAACACTGGATGAACTGTATACCTTTTTAGTGACGAACTTTGGTATGCCACCCAAGTCTTTTGATCTCGAATTCGTTTCTAAAGATGAATATCAAATCATCAAGGGATTAACGCCACAAGGATTCTATCTAGACTATATGCATGATATTCTCAAGGAATACATTTCGATCATTCATGCACCCACAAAAGATAAACCCTTCATGAAAACGTACCAAGTTGCATATCTTGGTAATGTGATCGGTGGACGAGAAATCAAATATTTAAACTTAGAGATTGACCAGTTCAAAGACCTCGTGATCAAACAGCTTAAGAATAAAGAACTCGTTTGGTTCGGTTCTGATGTCTCGCGTTATGGTGATCGTGTAAGTGGTGTATGGGATGATAATCAATTTGATTATGAAGAGATGCTTGAGATGTCACTTTTTATGACCAAAGAAGATGAACTCGACTATAGCAATTCTTCCATGAATCACGCGATGGTATTAACGGCGGTCAACCTCAATGAAGGACAACCCAATCGTTGGAAGATCGAAAATTCTTGGGGTGATCAAAACGGGAATAAGGGTTACTATTTAATGACAGATACATGGTTTGATCGTTATGTTTATCAAGCGGTTGTTAACAAAAAATACTTATCGGATGAACAACGACAAGCATGGGAACAAAAACCCATCATTTTAAAGCCGTGGGATCCCATGGGATCACTGGCTGACTAATTGAAATCTAAGATTTCAGGCACCTATTCGTCTTGCAATCGTTCATAAGTTGTGCTACAATAAAGAAGGTCTATAAACCGGGACGTAGCGCAGCTTGGTAGCGCACTTGCATGGGGTGCAAGGGGTCGCAAGTTCAAATCTTGTCGTCCCGACCACGAATCGATCAAAGCGAGAAAATGTCTCGCTTTTTTTATCAAAATGAAGCATTGGCACTTGACATATTAGAGTGCCAATGATAGAATATAAGTGAAAGGAGTGAGAGTATGTTAAAGACTCACAACAGACTCAGAATTCTTGGAACCCATGAAGACGTCCTTGAAATCAAAGCATTCCTTGACAGCTCAAAAAAAGATGAGAAGAATACGTTGGATTTAAAAAAAGTCTTACCACAGTTTAAAGGTGAAATCAGTGATGTCGAGGTTGGTTATGAGATCGGAAGAGCGTCGTGTAGGGAAAGAGTGTAAATCTCGGTGGTCGCC
>CALKAH010000163.1 GCA_937983315.1 uncultured Acholeplasmataceae bacterium
GGCGTTATGCTGATGTTGCAGCGGATGCTCCAATCGAAGATCGTTCAATGCTCGTGACTGGCAATCCAGACTATGTCACCATTCCAGCTGGTTGGACCGTTGTTTCTTGGGGTACACTCGATAGAGGTACAGCAAACCCAGCAACAACCGCATACATTAAGTCCATGCCAACCTTAATGCTCAACACAACATTAGCACCCATGAAGACCATCTATACGACACAAAAGCCATTATTTAATAATGCGCTTGGTGCACAAGATGATGATGCAACAACTCCAGGTATTAATATCGTAGTTGACTACAATGGAACATTTGAACTTCCCACAGGTATCGAAGCAACTTATGTTGATATGTTCGATAATGATAATAAGATTATCAACGTCACACGTAAGATTAACTATCAAGTGATCATCTCTCAAGGTGAAACCGTTCTTCAAACCATCGATTATACCTATAACACAGAAACCAGTTCTTATACAGCATCTGGTGCTGCAACTGTCATCGATTCATCAGTCTTCGGTTCAGGTTATACTGCAACCTATAAGGCTGTGAACCCAGAAAACACAGCATCATTCACTGAAGTTCTTGTGGATATCGTTATTGGTGTTATGCCCCCCAAATTCATCGGTGTCGCAAATCGTTATATTGATGAAGGTACATTTATTGATTTACTTGGTACTGTAAAAGCAGATGATGGTTACGGCAATGATATTACTGACACCATCGAAATTACTGCACCAGCAGGATTCAACGTTTATTATCCAACTCCAGGCGTTTATACAATCGATCTTGAATTCTCTCACCATGTACACTTTGATGGATTACAATCAACCCTCAACTTTAATGGCACCATGAAGAACTGGAATGAACAAACCGGTTTAAATAAGAGCCATGATGTTAATGGTTATGCAAACTACTCTGTATGGACAGATGTCACAAACTTTAGAACATCAACATCTGCATACGCATCCGCATTTGCAGTTATCGGTGCAGATGGTAAAGTAGATGAAGTCTATGACCGTTATGACTGGGGTTATACCTCTGCAACAGAAACTGACGTCATTAAAGATGCCGTTCATTTCGCAGCATGGCAAGCAGCAGTTGTGATTGAAGAAGGTGGATTTATCGTTGCAGCAGCTGGTTCAACATTAGCACCAGTTATTCGTAACTTAACCTACGATGCACCTGTTGCACTCGTCATTGGTTTCCCAGAATTCAATTATGATATCGTGAAGACTGCAAGTTACACATTAACTGTTGATGATGTTACTGCCCCCATGGCACTCATCGTCAATGACAATTATCAAATCGTTGAAGGTCAATATGCAAACGTTAACCAAGCAATTCTTGCTAACATCGTTGCATTTGATAATTTTGATGCGATTGATGATCTCGCCATTTATGTATCGAACAATGGTGGATTAAATGTTAACACTCCAGGTTCTTATGATGTTGAAGTCACCGTTGAAGACGCAGCAGGTAATGCAACTGTTGTGACCTTTGAAGTCACGGTTCTCAATGATGATAAGGCTGATGATATTGCTGATCTACTTGCACAACTCGAAGATGCAGAACAAGCATTAGCTGATCTTGAAGACCAATTTGGTGATGATGAAGCAGCATTAGCAGCAGCAATCGCAAGAATTGCAGCTCTTGAAGCAGCTCTTGAAGCAGCTGAAGAAGCAATTGAAGCTCTCCAAGTTGTTCCAGAAACAGGTTGTGGATCTGCAATCAATGGTTCTAGCGCATTATTCATTACCTTAAGCATCTTAATGGGTGCAGCACTCATTGTCTTTCTTAAGAAAAGAAGTTAATTTTTAAACTCTAATTGAAGCTTCCGAAGTACCCGACACCATCGGGTACTTTGTGTTAGCAACGCGCGCGTACGTGCGAGGCTATCAACGCGCCTTGAAAATAATTTTTCAAATTCGAAAAAGAACAGGCTGCGTGTGCTGAATGCGTGATTATTCGTTATAATTGAACTAAGAATAGACGATGTAGTGTATTCACTACAACTTCAAAAATTGAAAGAAAAGAGGTTTCATACGTGAAGAAAATCTTAGGATTATTCCTGATCATGATTTTTGCTCTCACGCTTGTTGCCTGTGGTGGAGATGAAGGGGAACCGACACCAGAACCAACCCCAACAACAACTGCAACAGCAACGATCAATGGTGCAACAGCAGCGACCATTACGGTTGGTGATCCATTTAACCATTTGGAAGGCGTAACTGCAACAGATTCTGTATCAGGTGATATTTCATCTTCGATAGTTGTCGAAGGATTATCCGCTTTGAATTTAAACCAAGCTGGTAATTATACGTTGACCTATCGAGTTACAGGTAGTGATGGTATTTTGGTGACAGTCACACGTCTCATCACCGTACTCACTGCACAAGGATGTGGTGTTCATGAAGATTTAATCAATGGACAATGTGTGAAGCGCGATCCTACTGTGATTCGTGTTATGCACGGTGCACCCTATGAAGTGGATCCATTCCATGCAAGTTACACTGGTACACAACAGCAACAAAAACAAGAACGTCAAACACAAGTTGAAGAACAATTTAACGTTGATGTTCAGTATGTACCTTATCCCTCCAATGCTCCATGGGGACCAGACCGTGTAACCGCGATTATTCAATCATCGATTTCTGGAGAACATTTAGCAGAAATCTATTGGTCAGTCTCTGACTGGATTCAACAACTTGCTTTGGCAGAAGCGATTGTCCCAGTTGATCAATACATGACTACGATTGGTACGAATATCCGCGACAGTTATCGTGAAGTGGGTTCTTATCGTGATCATATCTACGGATTTGAATCAGGTATCTTAACGGTATCATCAGGGCTCTATTATAATGCTGATTTAGTCGCAAGCCTTGGTGTTCAAAATCCAACAGAAATGTTTATGGCAGATAACTGGAACTGGACAACCTTTGAAGCGTGGGCACAATCCGTGAAGACGGCACTGACTGCACTCGGTGGAAACAAGTATGCACTTGGTGGTATGTTATCCGAATATGCAGAACACATGGTTCCGCTTAATGGTGGTTCACTCATCAATAAGGATTCTGGTCGTGTTGCATTTGCGCAAAACCCAGCACTTGAAACATACACATACTTAAATTCGCTCTATACTAAAGGTTTATTTGAACCAACCCCACAATATGACGCAGGTTCTCCTGACTGGATGAGTGGTAATGTTGCGATGTATCCAGGTCAACTCTGGTTCGTCACAGCTGATAACCGATGGGGTCAATTACCCTTTGAATTAGGATTTGTTCCTTATCCAGTATCTCCAACCTATACCGGTGATTATGCGTCTCCTGTATCAGGTGTTGCAGTTTATCATATCGCAAGTGGTATGACACCTGAAAAAGAAGAACTCGTGTTCCGCGTATGGAATGAACTTCAAATGTGGAAGACAGATGCTGGTTATGAACTTGAATTTGAAGATACCCTCATTACCAAGTTTGATGATGAAGCTTATGTTGAAGCTTATTTAGCGATTTACGACAAGATTTATCTCGATCTGATTAACGCGTTAGGCATTAGTGCGTATAGCGAAAACGGATGGCGTCGTAACATTAATATTGCGATACGTGAAGGAACAGCGCGTACGGTTATGGATCAAATCAAACCGATCTACGAAGCTGCGCTTGAAGATTATTTAGGAAATTAACAGTGAAAGATTCCCCCCTTCAAGATAAATTGCAAGGGGGGAATCCTTTAAAAAAGGGAGTGTTTTCGTGAAAAAACTGGTCATTATTTTACTGTCACTCGGTCTTTTATTGATCACTTATCTCGTGGTCGATGTGATCGTTTCATCGGTCAATCAAGATCGTTTGAGTTTCAATAAAAACAATGCTGAAACCATCGATATATCTGATTTAGCCTACTATGATCAGTCGGCTTATTATCAATATACCGCTTCACATGAACAGCTTTTTCCTGAGATTGAACATATCCTTTTGATGGGTCATGCATATAGCGATGCGACTGAACCCGTGGATGTCATCAATACTTATGAGGGTAAAACCAGTGTCTTATTGACCTCAGATGAAGGTTTGACGACGTGGAACGTGAACATCGATGAAGCAGGATTCTATAATTTAAAGCTCTTTTATTATCCCTATCCGGGGAAGAGTTCAGCGATTGAACGTGCACTTTATATCAATGGCGAAATTCCATTTGAAGATGCACGGTCACTCATTTTCCCTCGGATTTGGGGCAATAAGAACGATGTGATTCAAGATATATACCAAAACGACATTCGTCCCAGTCAAGTTGAAAAACCCATGTGGACAGAAAGTTATTTTAAAGATGCTGTAGGATACATTCAAGAACCTTATGCATTCTTCCTTGAAGAGGGATTAAACACGATTGGTCTTGAAGCTATTCGTGAACCATTAATGATTGAAGCGATTGAAATTTCATCTGTGAAAGAAAGAAAAACATACGATGAAATCAAAGCGATTTATGAAACAAACAATTATGAAAAAGCGACATCAAGTTTAACCCTTGTTGAAACAGAAGATCCATATTTTACAACCTCACCTACGCTCTATCCATTAAACGATCGTACAAGCCCACTCTCAAGTCCTACATCACCAACTAAGATTAAATTAAATACCATCGGTGGTAACAACTGGGGTGTTGCTGGTGATAAGATCGCATGGCAGTTTACGGTTGCTGAAGATGGTTTATATGAAATCAGCATGCGCGTGAAACAAAAACTCGCATCAGGAATGAATGTGGGTCGAAACATCTATATCGATGGGGAAATCCCATTTAAAGAACTTGAAAGTTATGCGTTTAAGCATGATAACAATTGGCGTTTACAAACCTTAGGAACACAAGATGAACCATTCTTGTTTTATCTTGAAGCAGGTCATATTCATACCCTAGAGATGGAAGTCTCCCTGGGTCAATATGGTCCTCTCATTGCCCAAATTCAAAGTTCGATTGATCAACTCAATCGTCTTTATCGTGAAATCTTGGTCTACACCGGTCCAGAACCTGACCAATACCGCGACTACCAACTCACCGAACGTATTCCTCATTTGGTTGAACGTCTTCAAACAGAAAAGGATAACTTGACCGAAGTTCGTCAAGCGATCATCAAACTCTCGGGCTCAAAGAGTGAAAAAACAGGTATTCTTGATACCATTTTGATTCAGCTCGAAGACTTTATTGAGAAACCAAGAGAGATTCATAAAAATCTTTCTAATTATAACGCGAATGTCTCCTCACTGGGAACATTAGTGATCTTACTCAATGCACATCCTCTTGAAATCGATTATATGCTGGTCCATGATTCAGAAGCAGATTTGCCACGTTCACGTGCCAATGTCTTTGAAAAGTCATGGTTTAACATGCGTGCATTCTTTTCAACGTTTGTCACCGATTATTCATCGATTGGGACAACCCAACAAGTAACCGGAGATGCCGTTGAGGTATGGCTATCGATCGGTAAAGATCAAGCCAATGTACTTCGTAAGTTAATCGACGAATCATTTACACCCAACACAGGTATTCGTGTTGACTTAAAACTCGTCAATGGTGCTGTGCTACTTCCAGCGACATTATCAGGCGTTGGTCCTGATGTGGCCATGGGTCTTGGTAACAGCGTTCCTGTAAACTACGCGATGAGAAATGCATCGTATGATTTAACAAACTTTGATGATTTTGATGATATCAGTACACGGTTTATGTCAAGTGGACTCACACCATATTCCTATGAAGGTGGTGTATATGCACTTCCAGAACAACAAATCTTCTTGATGTTATTCTACCGGACTGATATTTTCCAAGATTTAGGACTCACCGCTCCAGATACATGGGACGATGTGATTCAAATGATTCCTAATCTTCAAAAGCATAACCTAGAATTCTACCTACCTGTTCCACAGACACAAGGAAGTGTCACTGAACTTCCACCCAACCCGATTTTCTCAACCCTCTTTTATCAACATGATGGACAGTTTTATATCAACAATAACCGAGAAAGTGGATTTAATGAAGGTCTTGGACCCATGGTTTTTGAAATGTGGACTCAGTTTTATACCGATTATTCGTTCCCGGTTGAAGCAAATTTTGTGAACCGTTTCCGTTCAGGTCAAATGCCAGTTGGTATTACATACTATAACACGTATAACACACTTGCAGTCTTCGCACCTGAAATTCGTGGTAAATGGGATTTCATCCCAGTCCCCGGGACTGAGTATGAAGATGAACTTGGTGACACTCAAATCAGAAGAGAAACTGTATCTTCAGGAACAGGCATCATGATTCTCAATCAATCTGATAAAAAAGATGATGCATGGGAATACTTAAAGTGGTGGACAAGTACTGAAATTCAAGTCCAATATGGTCGTGAAATGGAAGGAATCTTAGGTGCAGCAGCACGTTATCCTTCTGCCAATATTGAAGCGATGAGTCAATTGCCATGGAAAGTTTCAGAATACCAAAAGCTCTATGAACAGTGGCAATGGGTTAAGGGAATTCCAGAAGTACCAGGTGGATACATGACTGGACGTCACTTGGATAATGCGTTCCGTTTGGTTTATGAAGATTCATCCAATCCAAGAGAAACCATTTATGATTATGTTCAAACCATCAATGCTGAAATAGAGAAGAAGCGTCGCGAGTTCGGTCTCGATTAGGAGGGTCACATGCAAGCGCAACTTATACAACCGACCATCTCCAAAAAGACACGTCGTGATCTCTTCTGGAGAGAGGTAAAAAAACATAAACATAGTTATATCTTAATGGCACCTTATGTCATTCTTTTCATGACGTTTACTGTCATTCCTGTCTTCATGTCTTTAGGGATTAGCTTTACGTCGTATGACCTCTTACAACCCCCACGTTATATAGGTTTAGATAACTATACGAAACTATTACTTGATGATGATGTCTTTATTATTGCCCTCAAGAATACATTGATTTTAGCGGTTGTTACGGGACCTGTGTCCTATTTATTAGCCTTTGTTTTCGCATGGTTGATCAATGAACTACCTCCGAAATTAAGAGCATTTATGACCCTTATTTTCTATGCACCTTCGATTTCAGGGAACGCATTCTTGATGTGGTTAATCATCTTTTCTGGTGATATTCACGGTTATTTAAATGCCTTTTTACTTAACATGGGGATTATTGATAATCCAATTTTATGGTTAAAAGATACCAATTATATCATATGGGTGATCATTATCGTCCAGCTATGGTTATCACTTGGTGTCTCATTCTTAGCATTTATTGCAGGTCTTCAAAGTGTCGACAAGACACTCTTTGAAGCTGGTGCGATTGATGGTGTTAAAAATCGTTGGCAAGAATTATGGTACATCACGCTTCCTTCGATGAAACCACAACTCCTCTTTGGTGCAGTCATGCAGATTACGACCTCACTGGCGATTGCAGAAGTCTCGATGCAACTTGTGGGTTTCCCATCGGTTCAATATGCGGGACATACCATTGTCACCCACTTGATTGACTACGGTTCAACACGTTTCGAACTGGGGTATGCATCCGCGATTGCAACGCTCTTATTCTTGATTATGATGGGTGCGAACTTACTCGTTCGTAACATCTTAAGAAAGGTGGGTGAGTAAGATGACAAACACCTTACAACGCACCTTGAAGAATGCGCTAAACTTCAAGAAAAAACGCAAGCTCAATCGTTCTAAATGGGGAGATGCAGCACTGTTTGGACTTTTGTTAATCTTTGGTGTGTTCTCAGCATATCCACTCATTATGACCGTTTCAAACGCATTTAAATCGTTGGATGAGCTGTTCTTATTCCCACCAAGACTATTCCCACGAAATATTACGTTTGATAACTTTAGAGATTTATCAGAACTGATTGGTAATTCGTGGATTCCATTTTCACGTTATTTCTTTAACACGATTTTGATTACGTTGACAGGTACAGTAGGCCATGTGTTGATCGCATCGATGTGTGCGTACCCCCTTGCAAAATATAAGTTCCCGGGACGCAACATCATTTTTACCATGGTTGTTTATTCCTTAATGTTTGCTCCTCAAGTCACTGCAACCCCAAACTATATCATTATTTCTCGCATTGGTTTAATCGATACGCCACTCGCCATCATTTTACCTGCGATTGCATCATCCTTAGGTCTTTATTTGATGAAGCAGTTCATGCAACAGATTCCTGATGAACTCATTGAATCAGCGAAGATTGATGGTGCAAGTGAATATCGTATTTTCTTCCAAATTGTCATGCCTTTGGTGAAACCTGCTTGGTTAACCTTAGTCATCCTATTGTTCCAACGTTTGTGGACAACCGATGGTGGTTCCTTCATTTTCAGTGAAGAGTTAAAACCGGTGTCCTATGCACTGAGACAGATTGCTCAAGGTTCGATTGAACGCGCAGGTACGATTGCTGCCGTCTCTTTCATCATGATGATTGTTCCTGTAACATTCTTCATCATTTCACAATCACGCATTGTGGAAACCTTCAGCCATTCTGGTATGAAGTAAGGAGTGTGAAACGATGACTAAACTCTTCTTCATTGTGTCATTCATGTTTACCTTACCGATACAATTTGCATCAATACGCTATAATTACTCCTATTATGGCGATGTCGTTCACTCAGCTCCAGGTATGACGTTTGCTGCTTATTTTAATGCGCAAACACTAGGGACAACCTTAACATCCCCTGAAGACTTTGTCATCTATAACGATGATATCTACATGATAGACTCCGTTGAAAATAAAATCGTTGTTGTTGATGAAACATTTACGTTGAAAGATGAATACAGTAGTTTTCCTTTGACACAAGCATATCAAGATAAACTTACTGCGTTAGGTGAGGTCGATTTTTCCCCTCTAACGATTAAGGCTGCTTTTGGTTTAGATGTTAAACCTTCAGGTATTTATGTCGCTGATACAGGTAATTACCGGATTATCAAACTCAATCATCAATTTGAAGTCATTGATGTATTTTCACAGATGGAAGATCCAACGTTTGAATCGATTGCGTTTGAACCACAAGATATCACGGTTGATACCACAGAACGTATGTATGTGGTTGCTAAAAACGTCTATGAAGGCATCATGGAAATCAATACCGATGGATCGTTTAACCGTTTTACTGGAGTCAATCCAGTATCGTTAACACCGATTGAAATTTTTAGACGTTCACTGATGACTGAAGCACAACTGGCTCAGTTGAAGTTATATTTACCAACAGAATACACATCGGTTGAAATCAACGACCGAAGCTTTATTTATGCAACATCTAAACCATCAGGAACCAATGCTGAAAACATGATTCAATTGATCAATCCCAAAGGTATTGATACACTGAAGCGTCGTGGTTACCATAAACCCATGGGTGATGTGCATTATATTGAAGGTATGAATAATTATGTCATTACAGGACCTTCACTTTTAGTTGATATTGCATCAACCAAAGATGGTATCTATTCTGTTCTAGATCAAAAGCGTTCACGCATCTTCACCTATGATTCAGAAGGCAATCTCTTATACATCAATGGTGATGAAGGGATGCAATCCGATAAATTCTCAGAAGGTGTTGCTTTAGGTTATTTAGGTGATGATTTACTCGTACTCGACCGAAAAGCTAGAACCGTGATCGTCTATCGTCTCACTGATTTTGGACGAGCAGTGAATCTTGCCATCTCATATCATACACAAGGTGATTTTAATCGTGCAGCAGCTGTTTGGGAAGAAGTTATCAGACTGAATACAAACTATGAAATCGCCTATAACGGTATCGGCAAGTATTTACTGCGTGAAGGACGATTCAAAGAAGCCATGACCTATTTTGATCTTGGTCATGATCAGTACTATTACTCCAAAGCATTTAGAGAATATCGTAACGCGATTATTAAAGCGAATTTTGGTTACATTATCCTCACTGTGGTCGTCATCATGGGTGGTGCGATCGGCCTAAAGATTCGAAAGACCTATCGTAAAGGAGGATCGATCCTCTATGAAGACTAAATTAAAACAATGGTTATTTGATTTTATTCTCTTCCCAAAGACCCTCTTATTTCACCCATTTGATGGTTTTGAAGAGTTCAAACGCTATGAGAAGGGAAAAATGTCGGTTGCAATCGTGTTTATTGCACTATTCGCATTCCTTCGCATTTTTCAATTTCAATATGAAGGCGTTTTGATTAATCCGAATAATCCGATGGAATTGAACTCTCTTCAAGAGATTTTTTCGGTTGCCTTACTCATCTTCTTATTTACCGTGGGTAACTGGTCAGTGACAACCCTCATGGAAGGTAAAGGAAAATATAAAGAGATCCTCATGGTGACAGGATATGCTTTATTTCCTGTTGTTATCCTCGGTTATCCAGCGATTATCCTATCCAATTTCTTAACGCTTGAAGAGATGGCATTTTATACCTTGTTGATGGGTATCGCCTATGCACTCACAGCGTGGATGTTATTTATGGGAATCTTAAATATTCATCAGTATGGTCTTGGTAAAACAATTCTAGCGTTTATTGCGACGATTATTGCCATGAGCGTGATGATGTTTTTAGGTCTATTGTTCTTTGATTTGATTCAACAGTTCATTTCATTTATCGTCTCGATTTATGAAGAACTGAATCTGCGCTATTAGGAGGGGAAATATGAAAAAAATCATGATCATAACCCTGATTGTTGGTGCAGTTGCAAGTTACTTATTCTTGTTTAACATGAAAAAACAATCCATCCCTGAAGTTGAAAAGATTGAATATTCGACTGAAGGCTTTGTTGATGCAAGTGGATTATCAAATACAAATAACTTGGTCACATCCAATGC
>CALKAH010000164.1 GCA_937983315.1 uncultured Acholeplasmataceae bacterium
ATCGTATTCGGTGACTGGAGTTCAGACGTGTGCTCTTCCGATCTAAAATCATCCATTGATAACACAAAGGGATAGATGGTCTGAATGCTGGTATGCTCAACAAGGATGCCTTTATCATTATCTGTAAACCGAACAAAGATATGTGGTACGTGATACACATAATAACATAGATGAGCAATAAACAAATTAACATTATCACTATCCGTGGTTATGATGACTTCATCAGCTTGTTGAATCATTGCTTCTTGTTCAAGAACAGACATATCTGTTGCATCACCGATGATATCATATCCACCAAAATTTTCACTTAATTTTCGAAAAGACGATTCTTCTTTATCAACGATGATAACATCGTAACCTTGATCAGATAACCACGTCGCAATACTTGCTCCTAAACGTCCTGATCCAATAACAACATGCTTAGTTCTTTTCATGCAAATCACCCATCACTTGGATTATTTTTATGGCAGAAAAAGATACATATTGTGGCCCTAATGAGCTTTCTATCAAGATAAATTGATCAAACACTTTTATCACTTTACCCACTAATGTAATAAAACCAGATAAAGAATTAAGTGTAATTTTAACCGTTTGTCCTTCTAATTCGAACATAATCAATACCTCCTCATTGCTCCTTCATTTTATGAAATATCATATAAGGATGGTGTTGGTATTTGAAGCTTTTGCATAAAGATTTTATAAAGATGGTGGTTAATAAAGACTTAAGAATTACTTAAGAAGGAAGTGAGTATTTTTTGTTAGACTATGATTATTGGAGGGGAGTTTATGTCATCTTTAAGTGTGCCTTGGTTGTCCTATATAACCTATGATCATGTCAAAGACCGTTTGTTGATCTACCGTTCAGATCAAACAAAACATGACGAAAAGCGTGATGATCCCATTGTCATCGATGGAGAAATGATCCGTGATATCATTCATAAGTATGATTATCGAAAACTCATCTATTTTAGCCAAAATCCCTTGGTTCAACCCTTTGATACCATGCTTCGGTTCAGGTGGAATGCTCACTCACCTTACTTAAGAACACAGGCAATCTGTCAAAGCCATACCCAAGGCTTTCATTGTGTACTGATTGAAGATAAGATGATCCACATGCTTTATCCAAGTTGGTTACACGAAAAGGAATTTTCACTTGCTATGGTCTTTGAGCAAGATCATTATGAACGTTTTGGAAATGAAAAAGATTGGCTATCACTTCAATCACACCTTGTCCATCTTTTTCAAAAACGTTAAATTAATAAATACTTAATAAACGCTTCAGCACGACTTAAGAATCACTACGTATAATAAAAGCATCAAAACAAAAATGTGAAAGGTGGTCATGTTATGAAATATATGATCATGGCACTGACGGTGATGCTCGCAGCCATGTTATTCGTTCTTGAAGTGACTAAAACACAAGCAATGACCGTTGATATTTATGAAATCACATGTGAAGATCATCAAGGAAATGCGATCCATAGTGAATATTTTGCAGCTGGAGCAGATCTAAAATCCTTTGAATTTCCTGAAGCCCCTGTAAGAAACGGTTATGTCTTTGTGGGTTGGAATGCAGAACTTCCCGAAACCATGCCAGAAGCCAATCTCGTTTTTGTCCCCATTTACATGCAACAACAACTATCTCTTCATATTATCGTATAAAAAAAGGCGTTCGCCTTTTTTAATTTTATAAGTATCGATTGAGCTCAAGAGCAATCAGTGATGCCATGACTTCAGCCCCATGTTGATTTAAGTGTGTATTGTCACACACACCTTCTGGATAATGGGGATTCTCACGGGGTTTAAGGTGTAAATAAAGCGATTGAGAGGCTTCGTCACCTAAAGATGCAACCAAGGCTTGTGAGGTTGTAAAAAGGTCAATACAGGGGATTTTAA
>CALKAH010000165.1 GCA_937983315.1 uncultured Acholeplasmataceae bacterium
AGAACATCAATTCTCTAAAAAATTATATCACTACACCTCAATACAACATTTTTACCAAGTGATTGGATGTGTCATGGTTACATGACTAAAATATGTAAAAAAATATCCTCGAAGCCTTGACGTGACTATTTTTCTGTGATAATATGATTGCGAGGATAAAAAATATAAAATATTAGACACGAGATGATTTTGTGAATAAACTTCCTTTTCATATTGATTTAAATGAAGTAGACATCTTAAAAGAACTAAATACTGCAAATCATCATATAGGTGAATTAAAAGGTATACTTAAAATACTTCCAAATCCTGGAATCGTTTTAAGCCTAATCAACCTTAGTGAATCAAAAGACTCATCGGCTATAGAAAATATTATAACGACCTATGATGAATTATTTAAGGTGATTGTTTCAAAAACACCTATTGGAGGAAAACCTAAAGAAGTTATCAATTACAAGCACGCAATGGATCGTGGTTTATTAGTCATGAGACAAAAAGGGTTTATCAGTACAAATATACTTGTAGAAATCCAAAATGTCATCGAGCCGAACAAAGGTGGCATAAGAAAACTTCCAGGAACAGTCATCATAAATGATAAAACTAACGAAGTTGTACACACACCTCCACAAAATGAAATAGAGATTCGTGAACTCATGCATAATCTTGAATTATTCATTAATCAAAATGATGATTATGATCCACTGATTCAAATGGCTTTAATCCACTTCCAATTTGAAAGTATTCATCCGTTTTATGATGGTAATGGTAGAACAGGGAGAATTTTAAATATCCTATATTTAGTATTAAAAGAGAAGATAACTGAACCCATCCTATACTTAAGTCAATACATCATGGAAAACAAGGCACAATACTATGCTCTTTTAAAGAAATGTAATGAGAATTTAGCTTTCATAAAGGATTTTGTTATGTATATTTTAAAAGGCATTTCGGAAACTTCCATTAATACGATCAATCTCATATTAAGAATTAACCAATCGATAGCGTTAACAAAAGACATGATGAAAAAACGATTACCAGATATTTATCGTTCTGATATAGTCGAGCATTTGTTTTCTTACATGTATACCAAAAATGAGTTCTTCAGAGAAAATTTGGATATATCAAGAGCAACCGCTACGAAATATTTGAAACTACTTGAAAAAGAGGGTTTCATTGTATCTGAACAATTAGGTAAAGAAGTCATCTATAAAAATGTTCAGTTGCTCAATCTTATAAAGGAATAAAAGCACATAAAAGGAAAAGGGCAAAGAAAGTTTGCCCTTTTATACAGAGGATTACCCAATGGGGGGGGGAATTGTGTAACCCTCATACTATCTCGAAGATGAAATCATCTCCAAGAAGTACGCATGAACGGAAGTATCCTCGGTCAATTCGGGATGAAATGCTGTTGCAAGCATGTTGTTTTCTCGTGCTGCAACCCATTTTCCGGAAACCGTAGATAAAATGTGAACCGAATCACCTTTACGTGAAATATAGGGTGCACGAATAAAGGTCATTGGAATCATGTGTTGATCGAATTGATCAACGGTCATAAAACTCGATAATTGTCGACCATAAGCATTACGCTTAACGGTGATATGCATCAAACCAAGATGAATGGTAGGATCACTTTCAAGCGATTCAGCAAGAAGAATCATCCCTGCACATGTTCCAAAGACGGGCAATCCCTGTTGGATCATCTTTTTGAGATTATCGAGCATATCTAAATCTCTTAAAAGCTTACCCATGGTTGTTGATTCACCTCCAGGGAGAATCAAACCATCCATAGGACGTAATAAATCTTTTTTTTGGCGAATATCGAAGGTGTCAACACCCATACACTTAAGCATATGATGATGCTCAATGAATGCACCCTGAACAGCCAAGATGCCAATTGTCATCTTATTTACCTCGTTCAGCCATTAAAAGTTCGATTTCTTGTTCATTAATACCCACCATGGCTTCACCTAAATCTTCAGAGATTTCAGCAAGCACTTTGGGGTCATTATAATTGGTAACAGCTTTAACGATTGCTTCAGCTCTCTTTTTAGGATTACCAGATTTGAAAATACCTGAACCTACAAAGACACCTTCAGCACCAAGCTGCATCATGAGCGCTGCATCGGCGGGCGTTGCAATTCCTCCGGCAGCAAAGTTAACGACGGGGAGCTTACCATGTTCATGAACATATTCAATCAAATCGAGAGATACGCCTAGTTCTTTTTGTAAAACATAAAGTTCATCTTTTCTTAGTGATTGAACACGTCTCATTTCTTTTTGAATTTCACGCATATGACGAACAGCTTGAATGACATCACCTGTTCCAGGTTCACCTTTGGTTCGAATCATTGAAGCACCCTCACTGATGCGTCGTAATGCTTCACCTAAGTTTTTCGCCCCACATACGAAAGGTACACTGAAACGTGTTTTATCGATGTGATGGAGATCATCAGCAGGTGATAAAACTTCACTTTCATCAATATAGTCGATTTCAATGGCTTCTAAAATCTGTGCTTCCACAAAATGACCAATACGAACTTTCGCCATTACTGGAATGGAGACAGCTTGTTGAATCGCTTTGATCATTTTTGGATCACTCATCCGTGATACACCACCAGCTGCTCGAATATCTGCAGGAATACGTTCGAGTGCCATGACTGCACATGCACCTGCGGCTTCAGCAATTTTCGCTTGTTCAGGTGTGGAAACATCCATAATGACTCCACCCTTTAACATTTGGGCGAGTTCTTTGTTTAAACGATAACGTTCGTTATTGAACATATTGACACTTCCTTGCTCATTGGATACTTTCATTGTATACTAGTAACTGGTATAAGAGAATATTCAGATTAATAAAAAATGAGTATACCAGATGGAGTCATCATGGGACAATTACGTTATGTTGAAATCTATGAACAATTCAAACGCATGATCTTAGAAGGTAAAATGGTAGAACATCAAAAACTACCCTCAAAACGGAAACTCGCAGAGAATTTGAAGGTGAGTCCTTTAACGGTTGAAGCTGGTTATCAACAATTGATTGCTGAAGGCTATGTCTATGCTGTTGAAAAGAAGGGCTATTTTGTCCATAAACAGGTTGAATTGATGTTATCCAAAAAAGAAAGTGAAGTCATGTTTGAACAAGAACACGAAAAGCCTATGTTCAAATATAACTTTGAAACAAACATTGTGGATACATCACTTTTTCCTAATACGACATGGGCAAAACTATCCCGTGAAGTCATCTCAGAAAATCACCATGAAATGTTGAACATGACACCCCCTCAAGGGTTACTCGATTTAAGACTAGAGATTTCCAGGTATCTCGAAATATATCGTGGGATGGATGTCACACCCGATCGAATTATCTTAGGTTCAGGAACAACATCGATGATTGGATTACTGGTTGAACTCTTAGGTAGAAAAAAAGTCTACGCTATTGAAAAACCCGGATACCATCGCATTGAACAATTATTTAGAGCCCATGAAGTCGTGATTAAGCATATCCCTCTTGATCAGATGGGGATACAAATCAATCATCTCATCTCCTCTCATGCTCATGTGGTTCACGTTACGCCCTCTCATCAGTATCCCACGGGTGTCGTAATGCCTATTTCAAGACGGGTTGAACTTTTAAACTGGGCAGTGCATCAACAAGGATATATCATTGAAGATGATTATGATTCGGAATTTCGTTTTCAGGGAAAACCTATTCCTGCTCTTCAAGGACTGGATCACAACGATCGTGTGATCTACATGAATACATTTACGAAGAGCTTAGCGCCTTCATTTCGTATGAGTTATATGGTTTTACCAAAACATCTGATGAACCGGTATCACGACCTCTCATCGTATCATGGATGTACAGTTCCCACATTCGAACAATACGTGCTTTACAAATTCATGCATTTAGGTCTTTTTGAACGACATATCAATCGCATGCGTAATCATTATCGAATGAAACTCGAGAAAATCAAATCGATTCTATCACCATATCCCAACATCAACATGCATGGTGATGAAGCGGGTCTTCATTTTATTCTTGAAGTTATCACCCAGGATACAGAAGAGAAAATCCGAGAAAAACTCAAAGCATCATCACTTCAAATCATGGTGCTAGATGGTGAAGAAAGAAAACATCTCTTTTCATATCCATGCTTATTAATGGGGTACTCAGGACTCCCTTTAGAAAGCATTGAAGAAGCGTGCCATGTGCTTTTACATGTTTTAGGGCTGAATACAAAAAAGACGACAAAAGATTGAAAGATTTTCGATATAATAAAGACAAATACATCACATATGAGGAGTAAGCTATGAAAAAATGGGTGCTAATGACTTTGGGCGTGATTCTTGTTTTTTTGGGTAGCATCGGTATTCAATTTGCTATCAACATGGGCATTGATCCAATCCCATCAAGACCTGCTGGTGA
>CALKAH010000166.1 GCA_937983315.1 uncultured Acholeplasmataceae bacterium
TCAATATCAAATATCAGGATCGTATGGAAGCCTTATTACAGGTGATCAAATCGATCAATCCGTACTGTGCTTTCATCTTTGTTTCCAAAAAAGAAAATCAAGATCTTGTTTATGAAAGACTTATCTTGGAAAATATTCAGGCGATCAACTTGAATGCATCCCTTGGTGTTAAGAAACGTCAACGGATCATTGAAGACATCCAAGCCTTAAAATATCCTTATGTTGTCACCTCAGATTTAGCTGCTCGTGGACTTGATTTTAAGATCTCACATGTCATCCATTACGATCTTCCCCATTTTTTAGAATTCTTTATGCATCGCAGTGGACGAACGGGACGTATGAACGATACCGGTGAAGTCATTACGTTTATGACTGTTGATGATCATCGCAAGATCGAAAAACTAAAATCCAAAGGAATCCCCTTTATCCCATATCAATTAACATCAAAAGGATTAGAAAAGGCAACGATCAAAAAAGCAGTTCAATCTGAAGAAGAAAAAGAAGCGTTACAAAAGATTAAAACAAAGAAAAAAGTTGCACCTAACTATAAAAAGAAACATGCAAAACAAGTTAAAAAAATCAAACAAGAAATAAGGAGAAAACAATATGCCAATTCAAATCGGTAGTCACGTATCCATGTCGGGTGATTTGATGTATGTTGGATCCATCGAAGAAGCACTATCCTATGAAGCAACAGCACTGATGGTCTATACCGGTGCACCGCAAAATACGATTCGTAAGCCTCTCTCGGAATTAAAGATCGAAGCTGCTGTTCAGCTGATGAAAGAAAAAGGATTATCCTTTGACAATGTGGTCGTCCATGCACCTTACATCATCAATCTTGCGAATCCTGATGTTGAAAAACGAGAATTTGCGATTCGTTTCTTGACTGAAGAAGTCAAACGTTCACATGCGATGCATGCGAAACAAATCGTTTTACATCCAGGTTCTGCTGTAGGTGGAGATCGAAATCAAGCCATTTTATGGATTGCTGAAGGTGTCAATGAAGTAATTTCGAGAACACCTCATCATCCCGTTAAGATTGCGTTAGAAACCATGGCGGGTAAAGGTAATGAAGTAGGTAAGACGTTTGAAGAACTCAAACAGATGATCGATCTCATTATGGATCAATCACGTGTATCGGTTTGTTTTGATACCTGTCATACTCATGATGCAGGTTATGATGTGAAAGATGATTTTGATGGCGTGATTCGCCACTTTGATGAAGTCATCGGAAAAGAGAAGATCTCTGTTTTTCATATCAATGACTCCAAAAACGAAAAAGGTGCCGCTAAAGACCGCCATGAAAATATTGGATTTGGATTCTTGGGTTTTGATGCCTTAACCAAAGTCATTTATCATCCCGATTTCGAACATGTTCCAAAGATCTTAGAAACACCTTATGTTGATGATAAACCCCCTTATTATGAAGAAATCAGGATGATTAGGAGTCGTCAATTCGATCCTGAGCTTGTCAATAAAATCAAAGAAAAGAAATAAGCCAGCGATGCTGGCTTATGTATTTATTGGGTGAGTAGTTTTTGATAAAGATCGGCATATTTCTTCGCCATCTTGGATAAGCTATGATTGACATGCATCGCTTGGTGGATCAAGTTTCTCCATGCTTCTTGATCATCATGATAGAGTGCAATTGCTTGTTTGATCGCATCCGATAGTTCATCAGCATCGTAGTTCTTAAATGCAAAACCAACTCCAACACCTGTAAATTGGTTATAAGGTGTCACGGTATCCTTTAGACCCCCCGTTTCACGCACAATTGGAAGTGCACCATAGCGCATCGCAATCATTTGATTGAGCCCGCAGGGTTCAAATAGAGATGGGAGTAGGAAGAGATCAGATGCTGCATAGATCTTATGCATCAATTCTTGATTAAATCCATTCTCATAATAGACATGTTCGGGGTATTTCTTTTGCATCTCAGAAAAGAACTGTTCATAAAGTGCATCGCCTGAACCTAAGATAATCACATTAAAGGCATGTTCCTTAAGGAAATCTTCCAAAACAGGCATCAGAATATCGATCCCTTTTTGACGTGCAAAACGATGGATAAATGACACAAGTGGAAGTGATGGATTCTGATCGAGTTTTAGATCACTTAATAGCTGATCCTTATTGGTTTTCTTTCCTTCAACAAAGTTATTTTCATTGTAGTTTTGGTAGAGATTAGACTTCATCGGATCATAAACGTCTTGGTCGAGGCCATTTAAAATACCATAAAGATCACTTTGACGTGCTTTGAGAGGTCCATCTAAGGTAAAACCATAGAACCTTGTGAGTATTTCATTGCGATAGTTCTCAGACACGGTATTGATGGCGTTTGCACGCATGATTCCACATTTTAAGAAATTCACCCGGTCCATATGAATATAGGTAAAGTTCTTGGCATTAAAGAGTTTTTCGGTTTCAAGAGGATAAGAACCCTGTTTTTCGAGGTTATGAATCGAAAGAAGTGTCTTCATTTTTGAAAATTGATCATTCATAAGACGATATTTCACATCTAAGAAGAAGGGGATGAGTCCTGTTTGCCAGTCATTGGCATGGATGATTTCTGGATAATCATTGGTCAAGATCATGTATTCAAACATGGCAAAGTTGAAAAACGTAAACCGCATGGCATCATCTTCATAGCCATAGTAGCGTTTACGATTGAAGAAGTCGTCATTATCGATAAAGACATAAGGAACACCATCATGAATAAGTTTAAAATAGGACGCCTTTTTCTCAAAGACACCCATCGTAATGGTTCTTTCACCCAGTGAAATCATTTCATGGTGATGATGTTTAATCGATTGATAATATGGGGTAATGATGGTCACATCATGACCTAATTTACGTAAGGCTTTCGGAAGAGCAGCAGCAACGTCAGCGAGTCCTCCAGATTTAGAAAAGGGGTATGCTTCACCACTGCAGAAGAGAATTTTCATTGTTTTATCACCTTTTTCTTTATTATACTTGAAACACAAGCGTTTTCACAAGTTAAGAAAACGGAAAAGAAAAATATCGTAATCATCATGATGTTGAATTGACTCACGTGTGTGCGTGTGTTAAAATGGGTGTGGTCAATGACCCATTTTTCATTTTTAATGGGATCAACAAGGAGGTTTGACATGCGTAGAATTGTGGTCGTAGGAACCCAATGGGGTGACGAAGGAAAAGGCAAAATCACGGATTATTTAGCACAAAAAGCGGATGTTGTCGTCCGTTATCAAGGCGGTAATAATGCCGGACATACCGTCGTGTTTGACAAACAAAAACATAGCCTTCACTTGTTGCCATCAGGTATATTAAACCCTCGCATTGAAAACATTATGGCAAATGGTATGGTGATTAATCCCAAAGCATTTGTCGATGAAATCAGTAAGATTGAAACACCTTTTAAGCTTTCAATCTCTGATCGAGCTCATGTTGTCCTACCTTATCATCCAGAACTTGATAAAGCCTATGAAAAGCGTAAGGGTGATGAAAAGATAGGGACCACCCACAAAGGGATTGGACCCGCTTATACGGATAAAGCTGCACGTATTGGTATTCGCGTTTCAACCTTTATTCATGAAGAACGATTTCATAAATCACTGAAAGAACTCCTTGAACAAAAGAATTTTGAACTGAATGCATACGATCATTCACTGGTTGATTTTGATCACATCTATGAAGAATATAAGGGCTATGCAGAAAAGATGGCACCTTATGTAAAAGATACATCGGTTTATTTAAATCAACTGATTGATGCAAACAAACGTATCCTTTTTGAAGGTGCACAAGGTGTCCTCTTATGCCTTGATCATGGAACATATCCCTATGTGACCTCAAGTTCACCTACTGCATCCTCTGTTCCTCTTAATACCGGTATTGCACCATGGTTAGTCGAAGGTGCTGTTGGTGTTACAAAAGCCTACACTACTCGTGTTGGATCAGGTCCAATGCCATCAGAAATCACCGGTGAGCTTGCCCATTACATCCGTGAAACTGGTCGTGAATATGGGACAACAACTGGACGTCCAAGACGTATTGGATGGCTTGATACGGTCATTTTACGGCATACCAAACGGGTTTCTGGTCTATCTTATTTAGCGGTCACTTTACTCGATGTCTTAACAGGCATTGACGAATTAAAGATTGCGACATCATATACGTTAGATGGAAAAGAGATTGACTATATTCCTGCAGATATTGATGATTTCTTACGGTGTCAACCCAACTACATCACAGTCAAAGGATGGAAAGAAGATATCACAGGTGTTAAGTCGCTAGAAGAACTTCCGAAGAATGCTCAAGACTATCTTGAAGTCATTAGTCGTCTTGTTGGCGTTCCAATTGGTATGTTTTCAGTAGGGCCTGATCGCAATCAAACCATTATGAGATCGGAAGAGCACACGTCTGAACTCCAGTCACCGAATACGATCTC
>CALKAH010000167.1 GCA_937983315.1 uncultured Acholeplasmataceae bacterium
CACCGAGATCTACACTCTTTCCCTACACGACGCTCTTCCGATCTATCATTAAGCAAGTACAAGGTGCACTTCAAGAAGGTTACTCCATGATTGATGACATTCAAATCCTCGCACCAATGTATAAAGGCGAGCTCGGTATTGATGCACTTAACCAAGCGATGCAAGATGCGTTTAATCCCAAAAAGGATAAGAAGATGACCTATGGTGATAAAACGTATTATGTCGGTGATAAAGTCATTCAATTGGTCAACGATCCAGAGCGCATGATCATGAATGGTGATATCGGTGTCATCAAAGCCATCAAAGTGAATGCTCAAGAAGAACCTTATATGATTGTCAGTTATGATGATAACGATGTGATGTATGAGAAAGTTGATCTTGAAGAAATCAATCTTGCGTATGCGATTAGCATCCATAAATCACAGGGTAGTGAATATAAAATTGTCATGATGCCCATGATCAAATCGTATATGCATATGCTTAAAAAAGAGTTGATATACACAGCAATTACCCGTGCCAAACGTTTTCTCATCATTTTAGGTGATATGAATTTACTCATCTATGCATCCAATCATTTATCAGAAAAACGACAAACAACTTTAGCGATGCGTTTAACAGGGGTCATCGAACCTCCAAAAGAGGAGATTGATCCACTTGATGCTTTGTCCCCATATGACTTTATGTAGGAGGTGGTACAAATGATTCACGTTCTCCATGCAAAAAAGTATTACGGTTCAACACGAGGTATTGAGGATGTCTCACTGCACGTTCTTCCGGGTGAGATTTTTGGGTTTGTTGGACCGAACGGTTCAGGTAAAACCACATTGATACGTGCGATGCTTGGTTTACTTGCATTAAACGATGGTGAAATCTCAATCTTTAACGAACCCATTTATGTGGGTAAACAATATCATTTTAAAGATATTGGATACATGCCTTCTGAAGCCTTCTTTTTCAATGAGATGAAAGTTAAATCCATCTTGAGCTTTTTTAAAAGTATGCAAGATGTTGATGAATCTTATCTTCAACGGTTGATTCATGATTTAGATTTAGACATTGAAAAGAAGTTTGGATCATTATCTTTTGGAAACAAGAAGAAAGTAGGTATCGTGGTCGCGCTCATGCATCAACCGAAACTACTCATTTTGGATGAACCTACATCAGGACTTGATCCACTCATGCAACACGTTTTTCTCGATCTCATTCTCGAACAAAAGCGACTAGGAAAAACGATTTTTCTTTCTTCTCATGTTCTATCTGAGATTGAAAAAGTCTGTGATCGGGTTGCTTTAATCAAAGAAGGAAACATCTTATTCATCCGAAATATGGAAGATATTCGAAAAGAAGAATCGAAACGGATCATTATATGGCCCAACCATCAGTCTATGTCCTTGGATGGATTGACATACTTAAAAGATGATGTTGGATGTTCACACTACAGTTATCAAGGTGATATCAATCGACTCACACAGTATCTTTCTTCCTATCATTTGATGGATGTTGTGATTCGTAATATCGATTTAGAAGAACTCTTTAGTGTGTATTATGAGAAGGGGGAATGACCATGAAAATACTAACCCTTGATCTCAAACGGAGTTTAAAATCAACATTGATATGGTCCATTGCACTCGGATTATCTCTCTTTTTTGTGATTATTATTTATCCCCTTTTTAAAGATATGATGGACGCAATCAATGTCGTGATTGAACAACTTGAATCACTTGATATCGCGTTTTTAGATTTCATTGACACATTTGGAGGTATTCCGACCAACGGTGTTGAATATTTTGCAACAGAAGGCGCCATGTTTATGCAGATTGCTGCAGGTATGTTTGCATCACTTTTAGGTTTTAGCATCATCAATAAAGAGGATCGAGAAAAGACATC
>CALKAH010000168.1 GCA_937983315.1 uncultured Acholeplasmataceae bacterium
GTCTTTTCAAGGTTCGTCCACACTCTGAGCAAACGATAAATGCTGAGAATGGATAAGTGACATTGTACTTGGCTAGGTTCTTATCCTTACCTACTTTTACCTTGCTACGATCCTCTCTGATCCTTTGAGCAAGTAGGAAGGTTTCTCTATCGATGATTGCTTCGTGTGCATTCTCGGTATGATACATCGGAGCGAGTTCTTTATTCTTAACTTTCTTATGTGAAAGGTAATCAACCGTGAGTGTTTTCTGTTGAACCAAATCACCGATGTATTTTTCGTTCTTAAGGATTACAGCAACAGTGGACATACTCCACTTTGTTGCACCAGCACCTGTGGTAGCACCTAAGGATTCCATGTGTTTTGCAATCTTCATCGGACCGATACCACTCACATACATTTGGAATATCTCACGGACGATTTTTGCTTCTTCAGGAACAACGATTAAGTTGCCACCCCGTTTGTCTTTGGTATAACCTAGGAATCTATTGTGATTTACAATTGGAACGCTATTATTGAAACGCTTTTGAACATTCCATTTGACATTCTCGCTCACGTTTCTTGCTTCCTCTTGGGCGATGGATGACATGATGGTTAATAAGAAGTCCACCTTTGGATCTGAGGAGTAGATGTTTTCTTTTTCGAAGAAGATCTCGACATTGATTGCTCTCATCTCTCTGATGTAGTTTAAGCAATCAACTGTGTTTCTAGCGAATCGTGAGATTGACTTTGTCATGATCAAATCGATTTCACCACGCTTTGCAGCATCCATCATATTATTGAACTGTTTTCTGTGCTTAGTGGAAGTACCGCTGATGCCCTCGTCTGCATAGATACCACAGAATGTCCATTCAGGGTTATTTTGAATCCTTTCGGTGTATTCGTCCGTTTGAGCGATGTAACTCGTTTTCTGTTCCTCATTATCGGTGGATACTCGAACATAGGCACACACGCGCTTTTTGAGGTTCTTGGGTATGGTTCCTGATAAATCGAATGCAGGTTTTGGTTGTATGACTCTGACTTGTTTGTTTTGCATAAATATTACCTCCTTGGTTAGTACATATACATCACTCTAAAAACAATGAATAGCAAGTCAATTCCCAACTATTTCATTGCTTTCTGATGTAATAAAGG
>CALKAH010000169.1 GCA_937983315.1 uncultured Acholeplasmataceae bacterium
GTCGATGGTGAATATACCAAAGAAGGACTCCTCATTGGTCATCTTGTCATGCAAACCGTGGATATCGATCGTGTCGCACACGAACTTGGATATCAAGACTCAGAAGAAGTATTGATGCTCAAGCATATGATCTTATCACATCATGGACAGCTCAACTTTGGATCACCTAAAAAACCACAAACCGGAGAAGCACTCCTCCTTTGGTTTATCGATACCATCGATTCGAAGTTCACGGTACTAGGAGAAGCTTTAACCGATACGGCAGAAGGTACATTCACACAGATGATCTCTGTCATGGAAAAAATGAAATTTTATAAACATAAAATCAAATAGAGGGACCAATGTCCCTTTTCTTTTGTTCATCAAATCAAAAAAACGGCTAACTTACTTAGCCGTTTTCATTATTTCTTATAAACCTGATCTTAAGACGGTGAACCATGTACCATAAAGGTTAGCATAGTTTTGATCATAAACACCTTGAGCGGATAACAAGTATTCGTCAAGTTGACGCAAGTTAATCGCACGAATGGTATCAAAACGTGCTGCACCTTGTGCACTTGCAAAATCAACATCAGCAACAAGTGAGAAGATCAATTCTCTTTGCATGAAGGTGTTGTTATAACGTGTTAACACAGGTGTTAAGTAGTTATTGATTGCAGTTTGTACGTTGGTGGGTAATACGACACCTTCATCAGTCTTTTGTTCTTTAATGTAGAATTCGATTTGAGATGCGGTTAAGGTTTCAGAATCTTCATTATATACATTGAGTGTACCATCTGCAGATTCATACTTACCATCTTCATCATCTGCTGCACTAAAGACTGCAGAAGTTGTCTTGCCCATGCTGTTCGCGAGGATTAAATGCCAACCGAAATCACTCATCACTTCATCTAATGCTTCTTCAGTGATCACTGTACCATAAAGGTCTAAGAGTGGGAACTTCGCATCATCATCTTCAATTTCAGTCAGTTGTTGATGGAGTGCCATTGCACGGTTGTAGAAGACAGGATCTAATGTTGTAGAACCGGTAATGAAGTTAGATGTATTCGTAATTTGAGAAGAAATGTTTTCAAACTTGAGATAGAAACCAAGTTTACGATATTCAGCCCATAATTGTTCGATTTGATAATCATAAGGAGGTGTTACACTGCCACGTAAGATACGTCCTGAATTGTTGAATTCAGTAGCAATTGCTGTTAAACCTGCAGAATGACCTGTGTAGTTACCTACTCTGTCATACACGAGTTCAACGAGATCAACTAAACCAGCTTTGATTTGTGCAACGGATGCTGCATCAAGGTCTGCTAAGTAATCAGCAGGATTATCAGGTGTACCATCACCATTTTCATCGAAGTAAACAAGAAGGTGGCTTACGGTAATCGCTTTGTAGTTATTGAACTGTAAAGCTGCTAAATCAGCGAGTTTTTCATAAACGGTGTAATCTTCGGTACCATAATGTGTTTCGATGTCATCGATGTATTGTTGTCTAAGTTCTGGATAAACATAAAGTTGATTGATTGCTTCAGCATTGGTTTTTGCACCAAACGCAAGAAGTAAGAACTTTTCACGACCCATCGATGCTGGGAAACCAGCAGATGCGAAGTTATCGGCAGAGAATTGGCTGATGATATCTTCAAATTGAGTTTGATAGCTATCCATATCATCATCAGCAATGGTATATTTGTCTGATGCGAGAAGGAGTTTGTTTGATGCGATATCAAGAGCTAAGTTAATACCATATGATTTTTCGAGTTCTGCATAGAAATCATCAACAAGAATGTCTTCACCATCGATGGTTGCAATTGCATCACCTGATTTATCTTTGGTTGAACCTTCATAACCATAAGATTGTTCATAGAATGTACGAACCACTTTATCGAAGATGTTAAGTTCTTTATCTTCATAAAGTTTAGAGACTTTACCGGAAATATAAGCAGAAGTTAATTTGCTTTCAAGAACTTTTGCAAAAGCTTCATCATACTTAGCTTGTGCTTCTGGTGTGTCAGCAAAGACTTTAACCGTGTCATCATCTTCACTATCAATCAAGATACCTTCTTCGGTATCAGATTCGTCATCAAGTTTGTAAACGAGGTAGCGGAAGTTACCAAATGTTTGAACACGTGAAGAGAATGGTTTTTGTGTAGATAGATCATTGATGTCATCCATTTGAGCTTCTGCAGTCAATGAGGTATACACATGGTTTCTTAAACTTGCATTGAGCTTGTTTAAGTCATCATAAGTGAATGTTGATGTGTAAGCAGAACCTGCTTTCGCAACGATGGTGCCATCGATTGCAATTTCAACTTGGTTAGCAGGATTTAAGATGTTATAGATATTGACAAATTCTTCTTTAACCTGTGCTGCGGTTAAAGCTTCATCAGGCATACCACTTTCGCGTGTTGTACTAATGACATAACGCTTGTAGTAGTTTTCATAATCAGCGACGGATAATTGAGAACGATCTTCACGGTCAACACCGAGTTTAGAGAGAAGACCTAAGTCACTCAAAATAGAGACGACATGACCATAACCTGTGGGGGTTTCATTGTTTAAATCAACATAACCAGGATTTCCTGAGGTGATTCTGATATCAGGAATCTTATACCATAAACCCTTAGAGTCGGATTTGATACTTGCTTGATATAAAGCTGAGTTTGCTTCATTTAGGTTAATGAAACGAATAACAAGTGCATCAACATCATAACGGCCTTGGAGGTTTGTTGTGTAGTAGTTCACGACGTTCGCTTCGGTAATATAGCTGGGATCATCTTCGTCAAGAACTTCTTCTTCCAATAAACCTAACGCGTAATGGCGTTGTGTAGCTCTTAAGATGTAACGATCTAAGAGAAGAGGAATAGATGCATAATCTTCATACTTGCTTGCTAATCCTTGAATACTTGCTTTCACTGCTGCGATATCAACGCTGTTATCCAAAAGATATAAGGAGTCCACGAATTGTTCAATGTTGCGAACAAAACGATCTGGATTATCTGTGAATAAGGTTTCGAGAGCTTCGAGATCGGATGTACCATGAATGGCGCTGTTGATGGTTTCATCAAGGTACTTGTTTAAGTCTTCATCACCCGCGAGAATTAATGTACGGACGTCTGCGACTTGATCAGCGAAGAGGGTTTCATCTACCATGGTTGCTAAAACTGAGGCACCCTGCATACGCAATTGATCGTATAATTCTTTTTCCGTTACGGTGATATCACCAATCGTCAGATAGGGGTCGTCAGAGATGCTACCGTAAGGAGTTTTCTCACCACTTTTACATGCGGCTAACGTAAGTAAACCTGCAAAAATTAGCACAAAAATTGCAAGTTTTCTTAGTGTTTTTGTTTGATTCATTGTGTTCACTCCTTCAATGTATTTCATACAAGCAAGTATAATATAGCATTTTTTAGGGCCTTATGCAACCACTTTCATTTTATTCGTAAATCTCACACATTTTTATGTTAAGATAAAAGAAGGTGAAGTTAAATGGAAATTTTCGTGCTTGCCAGCGGTTCAAAAGGGAACATGACCTACTTAAAAGTAGGTGATGTGAAACTCTTCATCGACGCTGGTATTTCTTATCAAAAAATACGGTCAAAGATGACCGACTATCAAGAGAACCTTTTTGATGTTAAAACACTCCTGATTACCCATGAACACCATGACCATATCATGGGGCTTAAAATGCTATTAAAGAATGGTGCAATCGAAGATGTTTACCTAACGAAAGGGACACTGAGTAGTTTACCTGTTGATGTCGTTTCAATGTTTCATCAAACACATATCATTGAAGCTGATCAACCGTTTAAGATTGGTCAGGTTCACATCACACCTTTTATGCTATCTCATGATGCTGAAGAACCTGTTGGATTTGTGGTACGTGATCATGAGCATAAATTAGTTTTATTGACAGATACCGGTTATGTTGATCAGTCTTATCATGAACTATTGACGAATGCAGATATCTACATTTTAGAAGCCAACCACAACCCGTTTACGCTTTTTCAGTCAGCACGACCCTTCTTATTAAAGAAACGTATTGTGGGTGAAAAAGGACACTTATCCAATGAAGATGCAGCAACCCTGATGAATCGACTCATTCAAGGTCGAACAAGTATTTGGGTGGTTGCTCATATTTCTGAAGATTGTAACTCCATCGATGATATTGATGAAGCCATCGTTAAAGCATTTGATGATCCCACCAAAGTCGAAGTCTTTTATGCATCACAAGAAGGATTGCCGGTGATCGTGATATGATCAAGATCTTATGTGTGGGTAAAATGAATCAAAAGGGTTTACAGGATAGCATTCAATACTATATCAAACAATGTCCGATTGACGTTGAAATCATTGAAGTATTCGATGAAGCAACCGAACAAGGAAAAATCGTTGAAGGTCAGCGATTATTATCAAAGATCAAAGAGAGCGATGTTGTTGTTGCTTTAGCCATCTTAGGAAAACCGATGACCAGTGAAGCATTCGCATCCTTCCTCGATGAAAAGATGACCTATCATCAAGGAGATATCGTCTTTGTCATTGGTGGATCGTATGGATTATCAGAAGATGTGATGAAGCGCGCTAACGTGAAATTATCATTTTCTACCATGACATTCCCTCATCAACTCATGCGACTCATATTAGTTGAACAGATCTATCGTGGACTCATGATTTTAAAACATCACCCTTATCACAAGTGAGGATTTTATGAAATATATCTTTTGGGATTTTAATGGAACGGTCTTAGATGATGCAAGACTATGTTACGACATTTTATCTGAAATGCTTATCGAAGAAGAAAGACCTTCAGTCACATTTGAAGATTACTTGATGATTTTTACCTTTCCTGTTCAAGCGTATTATGAAAAAGTTTATGATCTGAAGAAAACGCCTTTTACCGTTTTAGCTCATCGTTTTATTGATCGTTATCAACCGCGTAGTTTAGATCTTAAGCTTCATGAAGGTGTGATTGAAACCATTCATACCCTGGAAAAGATGGGTATCCGCAACGTCTTACTTTCAGCATCAAAGATGGATAACTTAACCGAACAGCTCAAACATTATGGTATCGATCATCTCTTTGATCATATTTTAGGAACATCAGATATCTACGCAACTTCCAAACTGGATGTCGGATTAAACTTCATCAAGACACATCAGATCAATCCCACAGACGTCATCATGGTTGGTGATACACTTCATGATGCTGAAGTCGCTGAAGCGATGGGGGTACGCATTATCCTTTTCACGAAAGGGCATCAACATCCCTCTCGCTTTGAAAAGTATGAAATGATTGACCAAATCAAGGATTTACTTGGTAAAATAGAAGTAACGAAAGATTAAGGAGACGATTATGAGTAAAGTAGCGATTCTTGCATGTAGTAATGCTGGGCTTGATTATTTGGATTACCCCAAAGATATTCGTATTTTACGTTCTGTCATTCATTTTGGTGCGGATGAATCCTATGATGATTTCGTACAAATGGATGCGAAAACATTTTATGAACGGATTCAAAAAGACCCCAATGATATTCCACGCACCTCTTATGTCTCACCAGGCACCATGATTAATTACTTTGAAGAACTTGAAAAGGAAGGTTACGATGAAGCTTTAGTCATTACGATTTCATCAAAACTTTCAGGTCTTTATGAAGCCGTTAAACGGATTGCATCTGAAGTTAAGATTAAAGTGACGGCATTCGATTCACTCACGTTAGCGTATGCAGAAGCTTATATGGCACTTGAAGCACACCGCCTCGCAAAAGAAGGTAAGTCTATTGCTGAGATTTTACCGCACCTTGAAAAGATTCGTGATAACGATAAGATCTTCTTTGCTGTCGATACGCTTCTCTACTTAGTGAAAAATGGTCGTTTATCGAAACTATCAGGCACACTAGGAACCATGTTACAACTTAAACCACTTCTTCAGTTAGGTGACGATGGAAAAGTGGAATCAATTGAAAAAATTAGAACCACGCATAAGGCTCATCAACGTGTTCTCGAGAAGTATATTGAAGAAACACAAGGTCTCAATGTCCTAACCTATATTTCACATGCGCATGCCGATGAATATGTCGATTGGTTCAAGACTGAGATTAAAAAAGCATTCCCGGAACGTGAAGTTGTTGTCGCTTACCTCACACCTGTTGTTGGTGCACACACCGGTCCTAAAGGTATTGGTATTGGTTATATCAAGTTATGAATTGACACCCCCTACGGGGTGTTTTGTTTACCATTATAGATATTTGTTCAATACAGAAGATCGGAAGAGCACACGTCTGAACTCCAGTCAACGAATACGATCTCGTA
>CALKAH010000170.1 GCA_937983315.1 uncultured Acholeplasmataceae bacterium
GGCGACCACAGAAATCTACACTCTTTCCCTACACGACGCTCTTCCGATCTCATCAATTTAGATTGCGGATCAACCCATCTTGAAAGTATCTTAAGACTTGTTCATGATAAGAAACTTGATATTGCATTCAGTTTTGACGGTGATGGAGATCGGATTATCTTGATTGATGACCAAGGGGTGATCTATGATGGCGATCTCATCATCTATATGATTGCTACATACTTAAAGAAAAGAAAGCTCCTCAATAAGAATACCGTTGTCCTGACTAAAATGAGTAATCCTGGAATACTCAAAGCCTTAAAAGATGAAGGTATTGATTATGTCTTAACCGATGTTGGTGATAAGTACGTGTTCAATGAACTCTACACCAATAATTACACCATCGGTGGCGAATCTTCAGGTCATATTATCTTAACTCATCTTCTTCATACCGGTGATGGGCTCTTAGTTGCGATCTATCTCTTAAAGATTTTAGAAGAACTTGGTCTATCTCTTAGAGAGCTAGCAAAAAAAGTTAAGATGTATCCATTAAAACTCACGAACATCAAAGGTGTCGAAAAATCCATCTTAAAACATGAAGTCATTATCAAAGCCATTGATGAAGTGAAGAAGAAACTTGGTGATAATGCATTACTTCTTGTTCGTCCATCAGGGACTGAAAGTTTAATACGCATTACCATCAGTCACGAAGATGAAAAGATGATTGATGAGATGACACAATACTTAGTCAATACAATCACTATGGAGGGTAAACGTTGATGAAAAAATATGCTTTAATTCTTGCTGCGGGTAAAGGAACCCGCATGCGTACTGAACTCCCAAAAGTTGCATTCCCTATTCTTAAAAAACCAATGATTTCTTACATCGTTGAAAACATTGAAAAATCATCGATTGATGAGATTGTTGCCATTGTTGGACATAAAAAAGAAGTTGTCATGGACTTACTCGGTGACCGTGTCACCTATGCTGTCCAAGAAGAACAACTCGGTACAGGTCACGCTGTTTTATCAGCTGCACCACAACTTGAAGATAAAGAAGGAACAACCTTCATTCTTCCTGGTGATATGCCTCTCATGGAATATCCACTCATGGATAAACTTATCCGTGCCCATGAAGAAATGGGGAATGACTTAACTGTAGTGACCATGATGATGGATTATCCAAAAGGATATGGACGTATTGTTCGTGATGAATATGGAATTGTGACAGGTATCGTTGAAGAAAATGACTGCAATGAAGCTCAAAAACTCATCAAAGAAGTGAACTCCTCTGTTTATATCGTCAACAATAAACTCCTTTTTGAATATGTCAAAAAGATTCAAAAGAACCCACGTAAAGGTGAATACTATTTAACAGATATCGTCAATCTCATGCATATCGATCATAAGGTCAATACCTTTGTTGTTCGTAATCCCATGGTCACCATGGGGATTAACGATCTAGATCGGAAGAGCGTCGGGTAGGGAAAGAGTGTAGATCTCGGGTGTAGCCGTATCATT
>CALKAH010000171.1 GCA_937983315.1 uncultured Acholeplasmataceae bacterium
ATCATGACCGATGCGGATACCGATGGTGCGCACATTCAAATCTTGTTACTCACCTTTTTCTTCCGTTATATGCGCCCACTCATCGAAGATGGTCGTCTTTATTTAGCTCAACCTCCTCTTTATAAAGTGACCAAGAAAAAAGGTAAAAAAGAAGAAGTTCATTATGCATGGAGTGATGAAGAACTAAAATCACTGATCGATGATAGCCCATATACGATTCAGCGTTATAAAGGTCTTGGTGAAATGAATGCCAATCAACTATGGGAAACCACGATGAATCCAGAAACACGTTCACTCATTCAAGTGCGTATTGAAGATTTAGCGGCTTCTGATAAGCGTATATCTGTGCTTATGGGTGATGATGTGACCCCGAGACGCACCTGGATTGAAGATAATGTCGACTTTGAAGTGTCTGACGATTTTGATCTTCAGAAAGGAGACTTATAATGGCAAACATCATCAAACAAGTCAACGAGTATGTCGAAAAAGTCATTGAGTCTTCTTTAGAGGATATCGTCTCGGAACGTTTTGCTCGTTACTCAAAATATATCATTCAAGACCGTGCGCTCCCTGATGCACGTGATGGACTCAAGCCCGTTCAACGTCGTATCTTATATGCGATGGAACAACTCGGGATGTTTCATAATAAACCGTATAAGAAATCAGCACGTATTGCGGGTGAAGTCATGGGTAAATATCATCCTCATGGTGATTCATCAATCTATGAAGCGATGGTACGTCTATCTCAAGATTTTAAGATGCGTGTTCCTTTAATCGATATGCATGGCAATAACGGTTCGATCGATGGTGACTCCGCTGCAGCGATGCGTTATACCGAAGCTAGACTTTCCAAAGCTGCTGAAGCTCTTTTAGGTGATATCGATAAACGAACCGTGCCCTTTGTTCCTAACTTTGATGATGAAGAATTAGAACCTGTCGTTTTACCAGCAAAATTCCCCAATCTTCTTGTCAATGGTGCAAAAGGGATTTCTGCAGGTTATGCGACAAACATCCCCCCTCATAACTTAAAAGAAGTTGTCGATGCGACACTCGCTTATATCGATAACGAAAAGATAACTTTCGAAGAGATCTCAAAAATCATCCATGGTCCTGATTTCCCAACAGGGGGTATCGTTCAAGGTCATGCAGGTATATTACAAGCGCTTGAAACAGGAACAGGAAAGATTGTTGTCCGTTCGAAAAGTAAAATTGAAGAAATCAGTAAATCTCAAGATCGCATTGTGATCACAGAGATTCCCTATGAAATCAATAAAGCTGATCTCGTGAAAGCGATGGATCTTTTTCGAATCGAAAAAAAAGTTGAAGATATTTTAGAGATTCGTGATGAATCCGACCAAGAAGGTTTGCGTATTGCCATCGATTTAAGAAAAGGTGCCGATGCACAACTGATTTTAAACCTTTTATTTAAAAATACTGACTTACAAGTCGCATATAACTATAACATGGTTGCAATTATGAATCATCGCCCTGTTTTAGTTGGTGTTCTTCCTATATTAAAAGCTTATGTTAATCATCAAAAAGATGTGATCACCAATCGATCTAACTATGAACTTGCTAAAGCAAGCAAGCGTCAGCACATCGTTTTAGGGTTGATTAAAATGGTGTCTATCATTGAAGACGTCGTCAAGATGATCAGAAACTCACAAAACAAACAAAATGCAAAAGAAAATCTGATGGCTGCTTTTGGATTTAGTGATGCTCAAGCTGAAGCCATTGTCACCCTACAACTCTATCGGTTGTCCAATACCGATATCAGATCGGAAGAGCGTCGTGTAGGGAAAGAGTGTAGATCTCGGTGG
>CALKAH010000172.1 GCA_937983315.1 uncultured Acholeplasmataceae bacterium
TGTGCCATCATAGTCTTTGAAGGTGACTTCAAAGCTATTGATTTGATACGTTGCGGTAATCACAAGGTTCGTTGTTATCATATTGAACGCTTGATCCCAAGCGGTAAATGAATAACCCAATCGAGTTGGTTGAGTTGGAGCTATCGCTGCTTGACCATAATCAATGATTTGTGTCTCGATGATTGTGCCATCATAGTCTTTGAAGGTGACTTCAAAGCTATTGATTTGATACGTTGCGATAATCACAAGGTTCGTTGTAATCATATTGAACGCTTGATCCCAAGCGCTAAAGGTATAACCCAAGCGATTTGGTTGAGTTGGTGCTACTGCTGCGTGACCATAGTCAACCGTTTGGGTTTCAATAATTGAACCATCATAATCTTTGAAGGTGACCTCAAAAGTATTAATCTTGTATTGTGCTTGAATGGTTAGGTTTTCCGCTGGCATGGTTGGTGGTATTACTTTATCCCATCCAGTAAAGGTATGTCCTACTTTATTCACTACAGGTGGATTTACGTCAGTTAAACTGGTTTGATAGGGAACGTCATGAGTTTGTAAAACAAGTCCCTTATCATCGATAAATTGCAGGGTATAGGAATTTGTATTCCATTTCGCATAAACAACAATGTCTTCTGCAGGCATGCCTGTAAATGTGAAGCTTGTTGTTAAATTTGAATCTTTGTACCACCCCCCAAAGGTATGTCCTTCTTTCATAGGGGAAGCGGGTTGGAATACAGCATAACCATACATTTCAACGATATCTTCAATGGTTGAACCGCCATTCGTCTCAAACGATATCGTATATTGATTCAATTGATAGGTTGCTTTGATGGTAATGTCGTGATCTGGCATAACAATAGGTCTACTTTGGTCCCAACCAGTAAAGGTATGTCCTACTTTACTTGGAGTGAGATCGGAAGAGCGTCGTGTAGGGAAAGAGTGTAGATGTCGGTGGTGGGCGAATCATTAAAAAAAAAAAGGTAGACGAGAAGAAGGAAGAAGGGGGAGTAAAAAGAAATA
>CALKAH010000173.1 GCA_937983315.1 uncultured Acholeplasmataceae bacterium
CAAAATAGACTTCGATACCTTTGTCTTTTAACTTTCTAACAAAAGAAATCGTATCCAGTGTGTTGCGTGCAAAACGTGAGATGGACTTCGTGATGATGAGGTCAATCTTGCCTTCTAAGGCATCAGATATCATTCGGTTAAACTCTGTCCGTCTTTTTGTATTTGTGCCACTGATGTCCTCGTCAGCGTATACATTCGTATACTCCCAGTCACCTCTTTCTTGGATAAACTTCCGATAGTAATTCACCTGTGCTTCATAGCTTGTGTACTGTTCATCGGTATTGGTGGATACTCTGGCATAAGCAGCTACTTTTCTTAAACTGATTGAACCTAAGGGTAACTGGGTATGCTGGTTTTTCGTTGATGGAATGACTGTAATCTTAGCCATGAAGGACACGTCCTTTCATTTGATTGATTCTTCTGATTCGTGCCTGATCTCTCATGGTTTCTGTCCATGACTCGCTTCTGGATGTATTCCAATGATAGTCTTTACTTGTTCCATCCTTCAAATGAAAGATTAGTCTTCGCTCTGGCATCACCTCGATGGATTCAACTTTTGATTTAAAGTAGTTTTCATCAAAGTCAGTTATATTTAGAATGTGGTTGGATGCTAGGGTGATTTGACTATCTGGGACTTGTTTTGCTGAACATGCCTCTTTTCCTTTAGTAACCGATAATGAACATTTCCATATGTGCTTTGATGGTGTTGTTTTTCGAACATAGGATCTCCCACACATCCCACATCTCACCATTCCTTTAAAAGGATAATCTTTCTGAATGGATGATGATACTGATTGTTTTATTTTCTCTTTTCTAATCCTCAGTGCTTTTTCAAACACTTCATGACTGATGATGGCTTCATGATTGTTCTCAACGATATATTGATCGAGCTCACCTTTATTCATGACTTTTCTTTTGGTTAAGTGGTTATCTCTAAATGTCTTTTGAAGGATCAAATCTCCTGTGTAATTGTAGTTTGAAATGATTTGCATGATGGTAGAACGACTCCACTTGGCTGCGTGTTTCGGTTTTACGCCTTTGCTATCGAGTATCTTGCCTATGGTATCAGCGCCATGTCCTTCGATGTATAGTCGAAAGATCAATCGCACGATTTCAGCTTCTTCAGGAATCATTTCTAACTTTCTATTTTCAAGTTTATGACCTAGACACGATTTACCACCCCAGATGATGCCTTCATGAAAATCCTTCTTAATTCTCCATTTCATATTCTCAGAAGCACTTCTCGATTCTTCTTGTGCGAATGTAGCAAGAAACGAAAGAATCATTTCACCATCACCACTGATGGAGTGAATGTTCTGTTCTTCAAAGAACACATCCACATGGATTGCTTTGAGTTCTCTTACCGTTTCAAGTAACGTGAGATCGGAAGAGCGTCGTGTAGGGAAAGAGTGTAGATCTAGGTGGTCGC
>CALKAH010000174.1 GCA_937983315.1 uncultured Acholeplasmataceae bacterium
ACCACCGAGATCTACACTCTTTCCCTACACGACGCTCTTCCGATCTGAATAGTGCTTTTCGATATCAAAAAATTAAACTTCATTGCTCAAGTTTCTACACGAAACCATTTAAGAGAAACAAGTCGTTTCTCTTTTTTTCTTAGAAAATCCAGGTTTTGAATTCCTTCATTCTATGATAAAATGAGACGTAGAATACACCATCGGGGGCTTAGCCATGAAACAAAATCGTTATCAAGAATATCATGAGACAAAAAATATAAAACTTAAACGACTCTATGACATCATTGGTTATACGTTAAATGATGATAAGCTGGGATTATTAGCCATTACATGTTCTAATTTTGCGAAAGAATATAACGATTGTGCACCGGATAAAATCTTTGAACATGATGGATTAGCTGTTGTGGGTGATGCAATCTTAAAAGCTGTTTTATCGATTGAATACTTTAATCCAGAAATCACCGAAGGTAAGCTCACAGATATCAAAAAAGATATTGAAAATAATGCTTGTCTCCAGGAATTAGGACAGCGTCTTGATTTACCCAATATTTTATTTTCATCAAATACCGATCTTCAAGGGAAAAAGAAAATGGCAACCGCGATTGAAGCCATCATCGGTGCGATCTGTTTTAGCCATGGTTTTGATGCATGTCAGGATTTTATCAAGCGAACTATTTTGAAATGAGGAATAACATGATCATTAAACAATACGATCAATATGATTATCCATCTGTCTTAGATCTGATCATCTCTGAAGGTGAAGAATGGGTTGAGTATGCACTATCAAAAAAAGAGGCTTATCAACAAGCCCTTCATTCATCAATCACTTTCATCATGATGCAAGATGATTTATGTATTGGCTATATCAGATGCCGTGATGATGATGGATTTGGAATCTACGTTTATGATCTTTTGGTTCGTCAAGGTTATCGCGGTCATCACTATGGAAAAATGATGATTGATCATGTGAAATCACATTATCCAGAAGATGATTTCTACATCATGTCAGATGTTGATCCTTATTACATTAAACAAGGTTATGAACGTATCGGTAGTATTTTTCAGGTGAAATCATGAAACTCATTATTCTATTTGGTCCACACGCGGTAGGAAAAATGACCGTAGGTCAACACCTATCAGAACTCACATCGATTCCGCTTTTTCATAATCATGAAAGCATTGAACTTGCTCTACGTTTGATGGGCTCTGATTCTGCTTGGGGCGAATTAAGTAATGCGATTCGTAGAGACGTCTTTGAACATGTCGCAAAAGCTCATGGAAAGGGTCTTATTTTTACGTTCATGTGGGCACTCGATCACATGGAAGATCATG
>CALKAH010000175.1 GCA_937983315.1 uncultured Acholeplasmataceae bacterium
ATCGTATTCGGTGACTGGAGTTCAGACGTGTGCTCTTCCGATCTCCGTGTTCGTGTGATTCATCAACACGACTAAATCAAACCTTTAAGATGAACGAAAATGACCCTTTTCGTTCATCTCTTTTTACATTCAAACCCCTAAGGAATGTTAGATAATTTGATAAATAAATCCAAGGAGGTTTGCATAAGTGCATCTTATGAACTTTGAATCTTGATTAAAGAGTTCAATTTTGATTGCCAAAAAGATGTCGTTTTTCACCTGTATGCAAAAAATACCTCCACCATTGGTGGAAGTATCATTGCTTTTCTGAATCAACCATTTTATATATGCTTGTATCTAGTAGCTTAACTACAATTTGAAGTCATGTTCCTGTTATTCTTTTACGAATGCTAGACGCCCTTACAGGAATTGGATTCACCTACTTACAAGTGCTTAGCGACAACACCTTTTTAACGCAACCTACAGACCGATATCTTTATGAATCGTCAAAATTAGTTCTTACGAAAGATTACTTAATAAAGAAAATCACTCCAACAATCGCTAGCATAAGTACATTAAATAGGAATTTAGGGAATCCTTTAAAAAGTTGAGAAGTATAAAAAATACCGACGATTCCCATTGTAATAACAGGAAGAAACAAATTACCAATAATAACCACATAAATCAGGCTGCGAATTTGAGATCCTTCGGATTCTCCACTTGTGACTGTCTTTTTGTAAGATGTTTCTACGATTTCATCCGTATCAGAATCGATGACATCTTCACGCCATAATGCATATTTTCTTGTGTCTTCAATTTCAAGAACATTAATCGCTAAGAAGGCACCAATCGCTGCTGTTAATAACAAGGGGACCGTTCCACCTGCTAATAACAGTAGATACGTTTCCCACTCCCCTTGGAAAATGCTAGGAATCACAAACCATACAGCATTTCTTCGCATGAGTGCAGTCAAGTCGATTAAGAAATTACCTTCACTTGTCTTGGATACGTACAAGGAAAAACAGACAAAAAATGAGATATAACCAATAAAATAGATGATTGAGATCGGAAGAGCGTCGTGTAGGGAAAGAGTGTAGATCTCGGTGGT